>SKXF01000316.1 GCA_007128555.1 Clostridia bacterium
GCCATCGACAGGGGTTTGCAAGAGACCCAGGGCTCCAGGAGCATTCCACGTTGAGCAGCGGTCGTGTCTCCCGGGTGCAGGATTTTCACCCGGACGGTCGGAACGTTCACTCGTTCGTGGGTGACCACCGGCCAGGAGCACACCATGGGTGGCAAATCCGTGGATCCGTATGGCACCACCCGCAGGTTTGGAGGTAAGGTAACGCGCGATCCTGCTGCCCATGCCGCTCCCAGGGGCCACGTCACAGCATCTGTGTTGAGGCGCCTTATGGTGTCCCCGAACCCGATGTGTCACCTACGGCAAGTCGGCGGGACGTGGGATGCTGCGGACGGCCTGAAAAATCTGTAGTATTAGGGAGGAAATTTCAATGAAGTGGCGCATCGGGATGGCGGTGTTGCTGCTTGTCATCCTGACCCTGGCGGGATGGATGATCTATCGACATTTCAACCAACCCGTGTTCGCCCCGGGGGATCCCCTCGGCTTTGTCGTTGAGAACAACGAGTTCGTCATGCGATATGTCCCGGCTGCCACCTTTCCCACGGGGTTAGAGGATGATGGTCTGAGTACCGTCGAGCATGACTTCTGGCTCGGAGAGACCGAGGTCACCTACGCCCTCTGGTACGAGGTCCGGAACTGGGCCGAGGAGCACGGATACCTGTTCCGTAACAGGGGCACAGAGGGAAACGAGGGCAGATCCGGAAGGGACCCGACAGAGAACCGGTACCATCCCGTTGTGCGCATTTCCTGGCACGATGCGGTCGCCTGGTGCAACGCCCTGTCAGAGTACCTGGGTTATGAGCCGGTCTACACGTACGGTGGTGACATTTTTCGCGACGCTCGCGACCGGAGTGCCACCGTCGATACCATCTCTGCCAACCCCATCTACCGGAGGAACGTAATCGGTTTCCGCCTGCCCACCTTCTACGAGTGGCAGCTGGCCGCCCGCTACCGGGGCCGCGACCGATCTGGAAGCGCCATCCGCTACCCGTGGTGGCGCTGGACCTTCTGGACGCCCGGCATTCACGCCAGCGGCTCGGCCCACCCCTACACCAACGAGGAGGCGCTGCATGACGTCGCCTGGTTCAGCGGCAACTCCGGCGGGACAACGCAGCCTGTGGGTCTAAAGCCCCCCGGCGGCAACACGCTCGGACTCTACGATATGAGCGGCAATGTCTTCGAGTGGATTGACCCCCCGGACGATGACTATCGGTTCTATGTCGGCGGCTGTTACTTGCGTCAGGATGCCATGCGCCTTCAAGTTGGCCGCCAGGAGCATGCCAGCGGCTCCGAACACCGATCCCTTCGGTCCTTCTACGTAAACGTCGGCTTTCGTCTGGTTCTGTCGTTGCAGGTCAATCCGGTGGATGTCCAGGAGCGCTGGGGTGAATGGACCTATTGAAGACGGATTCCCTCCCGGTGAGCCCCACCGGGCTGTTGCTTCCGGCGATCCACCCGGGTCCGGAGAGGGAGTTGCGAGTGGAAAAAACATCGACCGTACCGGGCAGTCGGCCAGTGATCCGTCAGTGGGTGGTGTGTTTCTCGAACCGTGCGAGTACTCCTTACCGTGGCCGCACTCACGCGCTGCCCCCTGCACCCTGGTGCTGTCATCGTTGATCGATAGAGATTTCTTATGCAGGTCAGGGGTTTTGTGCCCACAAGGTGGAGGCAACACCGCTCAGCGAAGGATCCCCCGTTGGAGGGTGTTCTCAAACCGCTACGCCACGATCCCTTCTCAACGCCTGTTCAAGCGGGATTCACTGTAATGCCGTGAACACCAAAAACCCAGTCGCTTCTCCGAGCTTCTGGGATACGCATCCTCAGGTCAGAGGAAGGCTTAACTCCCTGACCTCACGGCTCTACGGTTGCCGTTCCATCAACCACATGGGCAGATTGATTTTGGGTAGATCCACCTTCTCCAACACCCGGTATCCTTGCTTTTGGTAGAAGGTGATGTTTTCTTCCTTTTCTGTTTCCAGGTAGATATGGAGTCCTTCCCTGGAGGCTTCTTGTTCTATGGCATCCATGATCTTGCTGCCAAATCCCTTCCCCTGGGCTGCTGAGGATACACCGATGATCATCACGTATAGATAGGGCTTGTTTCTCATCAACCTCTTCCGGGCGGGGCCCAGTTGCTTGTTTACGATGCCAAGGTTGCGCGCGCTTTCCCTGCCCATTTTCATCCCGTAGGCCAGGGCGCCGGAACGCAGCATGCCCCATAATGTCATATGAGAGTAGTTGCCGGGCACCCAGACGGCGACCCCTTCCAGGTCGGGGGATGTTGCATAGGCCCTGCCGTATCTCATACCGTACAGCAAGGGACAGGTATAAAACCCAGTCAGGGCGCCATCCCTGTTCGGGTCATCTTTGAATACCTTCTCCCAGAGGGGGTCATCCTGGAAGGCATCCTTCAGGCATTCAACCGCCCTGGGGATGTCCTCTCTTGTCAGGCGATAAAGCGAAGACTCGACCATAAGACCACTCCTATCAGAATGTTCTCATCTAGTGATAACTGCCCACTTACTGAGTCACTGCCTCTTACGGCGGCTTGGTTAGCCACGACCATGTGGCACCGAGTAAAGGGATGCTTCTACGTCATAAGTCACGCTCTTACAGCACGCCTGGCGGTCGGGGGCGGGCAGACAAAATGCCTACGGAATGATTCCGAGCTTGTCCCGTGTGATGTTGAACTTGCAGCGGCCCTGTCCACTCCCAATCA
>SKXF01000217.1 GCA_007128555.1 Clostridia bacterium
ATTTTCGCGGTCGAGACTTTCTTACACTCATGGATTACTCCAGGGAAGATATTCTGTGCTTCCTCGAAACTGCTGCTGACCTAAAGCGGAAGCGGCGCAGGAGAGAACCACATGATTATCTCAACGGTTACTCGGTAGGTCTGCTCTTTGAGAAGAGATCTACACGCACGCGCGTATCCTTCCAGGCTGGAATGGCCCAGCTGGGCATACAATCATTTTACCTGCGACCAGACGAGTTGCAGCTGGGTCGAGGTGAACCCATTAGCGACACAGCGCGAGTCATAGATCGATATTGCGATGCCCTGTTCATCCGTACCTATGGGCAGGATATCGTGGAGGAGTTTTCTAAGTGGATGACAAATCCCGTTATCAATGCTCTCACCGACCTGGTCCATCCATGCCAGGGGCTGGCCGACCTCTTGACGATCCAGGAAAAGAAGAACCGTCTGGAGGGTCTCAAGCTTGCATATACAGGTGACCTTCACAATGTAGCACACAGTCTCATCATCTGCGGTGCGACATTCGGATTTGATGTTTACATTGCTGGTCCTGAGGCCTACAAGCCCAACCAGCGTGTTTGGGACTGTGCGCGCGAGCGGGCGAAAACGACCGGAGCAGAACTCATTCTCACCACCAATTTTGAAGAGGCTCTTGATCAGGCGGACGTGGTGTATGCGAATACCTTCCACAGCATGGGTGTGGAGGACATTGAGAAACGAGTTCGCGAGTATCAGGACTTCCAGGTGAATGAGAGGACCCTATCGCTCGCCAAACCCGATGCCATCTTTATGCATTGCCTTCCCGGGTACCGGGGCGAGGAAATGAGTCCCGAAGTGATAGAGGGGCCTCAATCGGTCGTCTGGGATCAGGCGGAGAATCGTATGCACACAGAAAAGGCCGTATTGGTGTTGACGCTGCTGTAGGCGGTATGAACCAATCGCTGTTGGCATGTCTATGTTGCATCGAAGGAAAAGGCGGGAAGGTGCACAGGCCCAGCTGCACCATGCGATGTGACCGGCCCGGGCGGAGCCGCATAGGGATGTCCTGCACGGCCCTTGATTTTGGCTCCGGCCCGTGTAGTGGAACGATCGACAAATCCTAAGGAGGATGAGACCGATCATGTTGAATCGCAACAGTGAAATCAACCAACTGCTTTTCAAGACCGAACCTGTCTCACCCATGAGTGTTCACCTGAAGGCATGGCGTTCTACCGTGGATGGCGCACTGAACGATCGGTTCGATAAGTATGCCCTGTACATGTCACGGAGTCTTTTTGTCAATCACCCGGAGATTTATCTCCGGGCCGATCGCCGATTCTACCACTATGTCTCCACCGTACCAGGGTACAAGAACGCTTTCCTGGAAGACGACCGCGAAAGCATGGAGTTCTTGCCCCACGCCCAGTACTACCGCTCGGCTCCGTTTTCCCCTGACCTCTTTCCGTGGGACGACACGACCACGGTTACCGAGTCCAGGTCATTATACCCTGACCGTTATCCGTTTCTGCCCTACGTCGATCGACGGATGCTGCCCATTGCCTCGACATTGAAGACGACTGCCAAGAAGATCACCGAGTTGGAGATGGCGTCGATCCGCTTTCAAGGCTTTGCTGATGAGCTGGGCTCCACCGACGAGGTATTTGTTCTTTACTCCGAGGAGGAAATGGCCTGGGTGGCAGCCGGCGATCGAATCGTTTGCGCTGTGACCGGTGAAGAGGTGACGGAGCTTCCCGGTCGGGTGATCCTCGTGATGAACGACCAGCTGGCATGGTACCCGTTGATGGACAGGGATGATCGGGACTGGTCTTCGTATCTCGAGAACCTGGTGGCGCGGGTCGCCTCCGAGTTGACGATCCCCGAGCTGACACCGGAAGAAGCAGATCTTCTTGATACGGCCAGCGAAGCAACGTCGCTCGAGTGCGCCAGGCAGGAAGCCATGGCGACGATTGCAGCCGTAAGGAGCACCGGCCGCTATACCCGCTGGTACGAGTTCCACACTCTCTGGGATCTGGCGATGCCGGCAGAAAAGGAACGAGCCTGGCAGTACTACGGGTACCTCGAGCAGTTTATGATCAGGAGCAACAAGCTCAGTCCCATAACTGCTTTCATGGCGGCATGTGCTCAGAATGCGGAGGGATACAATAAGATCCTCGCCGTGGACCGCGAATGGATTGACCTGGCTGCACTGCCCAATCGCAACTACGTGTGGGGTCATCTCTGGGATGAGTGCCTGGTGGAGTACAACGTGGACGAGTCCTATCGCATTAACTCGGGACACTGCATGGCGCAGGCTTGCATCATCAGTGCCTGCCTGGATATGGCCGGCATTGACAACTATCTCCTGGAGGGCGAGGTTCCTGGCTCCCATCACTACGTGTACGTTCCGGGATATGAGTTCACCTATGACAACGGGAAACTGCAGTCTTCCCAGAACACGATTCATTGGAATGGCCCACGCGGCAACAAGGTCATTGCCCGTTTCCATTACAACGGCAAGTTTTCATCACCGATCGCTGGAGGTCACTATTCAGGGACCTTCTCGCCGGCGGAGGCGGTCGATGTCCTTCGGGACCTCCAGGCCTTCTACAACGACACCATACCCATCTACCTTGATGGCAAGCACGAGACCTGTAAGCGTCGGATCGACATGAACCAGATACCGACCACTGACGACTTCGAGATCCTGCTCAAGGAAGATTGGGAGGAGC
>SKXF01000046.1 GCA_007128555.1 Clostridia bacterium
ATCGCCTTGGAGGATCCCTGAAGCGGATCCTGATTCATGACATGCGTGGTGAGACTTTCATCGGCCAGATGGACATTGAAACAGACCGGGGCATCATGGAGGTTGATGCACGTCCGAGTGATTGCATTGCCCTGGCGGTCAGGCACGAGATACCGATTTACGTGGCCGACGTGGTGCTGGATCTGGCCGCCGTCACACAGGATATGATCGGTGATGATGACGAGGAATGTATCGACTGATCCAGGTCATCATGCCCCTTTAACGGGCCGGCTGACGGTGCAACCGGCCCGTGTTGCCCACCGGAGATGGCTGGCTGAAGGCCGCGGCCGGATGTGATTTGCCCGTCCCGGCGCGACATTCTGATTGTCCTGTCTTTCTCCTATGCTCCTCGTTGCGTTATACCCTGGATGGCAGAGATGGTGCTATCCGGGCATAGCTGAGAACTACCCGCGCTCGAACGATGTCTCACCCGTTGCAAGGACGGCCTCCGGGTGCCTCCAGGCAAGGATGAAACTGCTCTGGGAGCCGAGCCCGTCACCGTGAGGGGCGTCACATCCGAAGCCGCGTGCACATGCCCAGGCGGCTCATGGGTTCAGCGTTCAGTAGGCTCGGGCGAAGATCACGCCAGGTGCGTCTTCGCT
Source organism: Clostridia bacterium (assembly GCA_007128555.1). Next base: position 642 of record SKXF01000046.1, read on the forward strand.
GCGGCAGCCGAGGCACACTCCCGTGCCGTAGGTGTATTCTTTGAAGGGAAGGCATCGAATGGTGGCACCGGTTTTCTCCTTCACGGCAGTCTCGCATTCGGGGTCTCCGCACCATCCCGCGACTGCAAAACCCCGGGCACCGGTCATGATCTCCTTCATTTCCTCCATGTTGCTGACGGGGTGCGTGTTCTCCTGTTTGAACGCCAGGGCCCGTCGGTGCAGGTTCTCCTGGATCTTTTCCATTAACTCGTGGAGCCTCGTTTCCAGTTCTGCTCGGGCGACTGGTTCCTTGTCTCCGGTGTCCCTACGCACGACCATGACCTGGTCGTTGTCCAGGTCCCTGGGTCCGATCTCAAGGCGCACCGTTACCCCTCGCATCTCCCACTCGTTGAACTTCCAGCCCGGGGTGTAGGCTTCCCGGTCGTCGAGGTGAATGCGGAAGTCACCCAGCTCATCCCGGAGGGCGGAGGCGCTCTCAAGGACCCTCGCGCGCGTCTCGTCCCGATAGATCGGCACGATTACGACCTGCCATGGTGCAACGGCGGGCGGCAGCACCAGCCCACGGTCATCGCCGTGCACCATGATCAGACCGCCGATCAGGCGGTGGGATACTCCCCAGGATGTCTGGTGTACATTCCTGAGCTGTCCGTCCTCGTCCAGGAAGTCTATGCCCAGTACCCCTGCGAAGCCATCTCCGAGGTAGTGAGAGGTGCCGGCCTGGAGGGCGCGGCCGTCCGCCATCAGGGCCTCCACGGTGTAGGTGTCCACGGCTCCAGCGAATTTCTCGCTCTCCGATTTTGCTCCCACCGCCACGGGTATGGCCAGTACCTCTTCGATAAATTCGCGGTAGACCTCGATCATCATCTCGGCCCTGTTTCGAGCTTCCTCTTCATTCCTGTGACAGGTGTGACCCTCTTGCCAGAGAAACTCAGATGTGCGCAGGAAGGGGTAGGTGGCCTTCTCCCAGCGCATCACGCTGCACCACTGGTTGATCAGCTGGGGCAGATCTCGGTAGGACTGGATCCACCGGGCGAACATGGTGCCGATGATGGTCTCGGAACTGGGGCGGATGCCCAGGCGCTCAGCCAGTTTTTCTCCACCGGCTTCGGTGACCCAGGGGATCTCGGGGGCAAAACCCTCTATGTGTTCAGCTTCCCTGGCAAAAATGCTCTCGGGGATTAACAGGGGGAAGTAGGCGTTCTCAACGCCTGTTGCCTTGAACCGCCGATCCAGCTCAGACTGGATCGCCTCCCAAATCGCGTAGCCGTAGGGACGGATCACGATGCATCCGCGCACGGGCGCGTAGTCTGCCAGCTGAGCCTGGCGCACCACATCGGTGTACCAGCGGGAGAAGTTTTCGCTCCTGGGGGTCAGATGCTCCACGTACGAGTCTTTCTTGCCCATGACATGCTCCTTTCAGTAATAAAGAAACTCCCCGCTGAAGGACGGGGAGTGCCGCGTTACCACCTTCGTTCCGGCGCTCCTGTTAGGATCGCCGGCTCTCACGAACTCTGTATCGGGAGCGAACCGCGCCGACTCTTCGCCGGGAGCTCCGGGCTGGGAAGGGTGAGGTTCGTCCCCGGCTCGCACCGCCCCGGGTCGCTGGTTTGACGGATCCCCCACCTGTTGCCCTTCATCGCGAATACCAATTTTCGTAATGATACCAGAAGCATGGGCACAATGCCAGCGGCTCGACAGACATGCCATGCCGCAGAACGTCTCAACAGCGTATGGATACCAGGGAGGGGCCCTGGCCTATGGCATCTGCATGGCCTGGAGGTACTGATCCAGTACCGTTTTCCTGTCGTATTGCGCTATGGGATGATGTCGACAGGGGGCATGGGTGACCCGTTCGACCATTTCGTTGAGGCTGTACGGTGTGTACAGGTTATCGCGGTGGACAAATTCCGGAAAGCACATTGCATTCGGGGCCACGGGGACGGCTCCCAGGTAAATCGCCTCGATGAGCGCCACCGGTAGGTTGTCGCATATGGATGTGGTCACCACGGCGTGGGCCCGGGCCAGATGCCGGTGGTAGATGTCCTTTGATGGA
>SKXF01000061.1 GCA_007128555.1 Clostridia bacterium
CAGTATGGCTACGCTGTCACCCTTGACGGAACACCCCTCAATGCCGTGGAGTTCCAGCAGGCCCTGGCCCGGGGATCGGAAGGATTGGAGGTCGTGTCAGGAGAGGGCCCGGTCGGATGGCTGGCCACCACCCACTACCTGATATGGATCAATCCTTACCTGTATTATTTTGACTTGGCCCTGGACCAGAGATCCTTCGTTCATCCGAGCGAACGCCACGGTGGTGCCCTCATGTTGGTCCCGTCTGGTGCGGAGCCACTGGAGGTTTTTCAGCGGCAGTATCCGCTCCGGGGCTACACGTACACATCGAACCTCGAGACCTTTTATCGCGAGCCTGGCTACTAGGGTAATGGTTCACATGATGCGTATCCTGGCTATTGGATCAGCTGGGGAGCGTCACTAGAAAACAGTAGCAGAGCCACCCTTGAAGTTGAGAGCGTTACTCCGGTGGGAGCCGCTCGGGTGGCCCTGCTGATACTACTGTGCCCGGGTCCTCGGAAAATATGCCGGCCAAATCCTGGCATGATAGACAGTGGCCGGTTTGGGTTTGACGGCCATGATGTCCCGTTCCTTCGAACCCTTTGCCCAGGCGTTTTCTGGTTGGGTTCGGCCTCGACCGCTGATACTGCCCCAGCATGGGTGTGCTTCTGCCGTATTTTGGATTGCAGGTAAGCGGGCGATCTTCCGTCCCCGATCCGATGGGACCAGCAGTATGTAGACAATGGGTAAGTGCAAGACTTGCGGGGAGGTACAAATGACGTTGAGAGCATTTTGTGGGATGAATCTCATCGATTGCCGGGCAGATGAATCGATCCAGGACGCAGTGGTCCTGGTCAATGACGGGACAATTGTCGGTTCTGGAAGGCGGGCGGAGGTGGCGATCCCGGCGGATGCAGAGGTGATCGATCTTTCCGGGAAGACGCTGTTGCCTGGCCTGATCGACGCCCACGTTCATTGTATGTTGGATGCGACGGGCGATCCAATGGCGAATCTAATGGGTGAGAGCCAGGCCATGTCAGCCCTAAAGGGAGCACGGCACCTTCGTGCGACCCTTGAGGCGGGTGTCACCTACATACGTGACGTCGGAGGCATGGAACACGTGGACATCGATCTTCGCGACGCCGTTGCCATGGGGTTGATCACGGGTCCCACCATGCAGGTCGCGGCCCATGTCATCACGATGACCGGTGGGCATGGCCACGCCATAGGGCGGGAGGCCGATGGCGTGGGTGAGGTTGCCCGGGCCGCCCGTGAGCAGATGAAGGCAGGAGCCGATCTGATCAAGGTCATTGCGACCGGTGGGGTCATGACCCCTGGCGTTGAACCCGGTTCTGCCCAGATGAGTGAAGAGGAGATGGCCGTTGCGGTTCGCGAGGCCCACAATGCAGGTAGGAGAGTGGCCACCCACGCCCAGGGAACGGAGGGCATCAAGAATGCCATCCGGGCGGGTGTTGATTCCGTCGAGCACGGCATTTTTCTCGACGAAGAGGCGATTGAAATGATGAAGGAGGATGGCGTGTATCTTGTGCCCACGCTTGTCGCACCTTACTGGATTGTGAAGGCGGGGGTTGAGCAGGGGATACCCGACTACGCTGTTCGGAAGGCCAGTGGTGTCATGGAGAGTCACAGGGCGAGTTTCCGGCTGGCCATGGAGTCCGGGGTGAAGATTGCCATGGGTACCGATGCGGGAACTCCCTTCAACCGTCATGGGAAAAATGCCTACGAGCTGAAGCTCATGGTGGAGGCGGGGATGACGCCGATGGATGCGTTGCTTTCTGCCACTCGCGTGGGCGCTGAACTCCTGGGTGTACAGGACCAGGTCGGTACGATCGAGGAGGGCAAGAGAGCGGACATGATCGTGGTGGAGGGGGATCCCCTCGTCGATATCGACGTGATGCTGGACGTCGACCAGGTGTACCTTGGAGGCGAGCGACGGGTCTGACACGGGCCGGGGAGGTCCCGTCGGAATTCGGGATGAAGATGGTTTCGCGGGTGTATCCAGGGTGCCCTGGTTCCGGGTCAGCAGAGAGCCCAGGACACCCTGGTATCAGGGATACGGGTTGATCATGGTGTCGCCAGGGAACCCATGAACAGGATGGTGCCCGTCAGATCATCACAGATGGCGAAAAAGAACGGCCGATTCATGTGCATCTGCAGCGTCTCCACGGCGCTTTCCATTCGGATCTCTACGGAGGTCACAGCAGCTGCCTCGGTGCCCTGTTCGTTGACATCGATGAAGGTCTTATGTTTGACGTCTTCGATGTAGAGGTTTTCCCCGGGGGTGATTGGATACATGGCTCCGAAATCGGCTTCTCTTGCATCAAAGGCCACGTCCATGCCCAGGGCTTTGAGGGCCTCCTTGAGTCCTGATTCGTATTCAAAGGTGAAGCGGGGGAGGGAGATCTCAACCTCCGCTTCACGAAAGGCTGCCATGTGCTCCGACCACGTCTCGGCACTGAGCCCGCCCAGGAAGCTCTCCAGGCTGCTGTCTTCGCCGGGCAAGAAGATGTACATGCTCATCCGATCTCCTTCTCCGTAGGGGAGGGCGACCGCCTGGAACCCTTCACCGTTGTAGTAACGGTAGGTGTCTTCCTGGTGCATGAAGGGACGGGTTACCTCGGTTCCATCCGGAAGGAAGAAGGAAGCGTCTCTGGTGTGTTCTGGGTCAAATTCATGCCCCCACTTC
>SKXF01000163.1 GCA_007128555.1 Clostridia bacterium
CCAACTCGAGGCCCTGATATCTCTGTAGACGTGGTCCAACAATAACGGAATCCCCGCGAAAATACTGGGCGAGTTCCTGGAAACGCCCCCTAGATAATAGGGCGCAAACGGTCTCCACCTGGGGGATGAGCTCAGCGACAGCGATGACCGGTGTTGGGAGGGGGATGTGCTCCTTCAGGTTGAAGAAATCTAGTAAGGGAGTTCCAACTCTGAAGTCTGGATACTTGCCGCAGGGAACAAAAAACTGCATATACCTGAACTTGAAACTCTCTTTGTTCCGAATGATTGCTCCTGTTAGCCCCAGCGGCCAAAACTGATCTCGCTCCTTTGGTTCCCTTGGCTGCACAGCGTTAACTAATGCCCAGTTCAGTAGCAGGAGCAGTTCCTCTGGCCCCTTATCAGCCGCCCTGATGGCATCCCTCCCGAAGTGCACAAACCGCTCCCATGTCTCCTGGGAGCTTCCAAAAGTGTATTTAAGGGTACCCCGCAACGTAAACCAGGTTACCGTGCCAAGCTCCTGCAGTGTAATACTATCGTGGTCAATCCGAAGGTCTGCCCAATCTTTCCAGTCTTCTTCAATGAGTTTCCGACACTGATCATAACCAAGGCACAATTCACCCGGACTCGTGCCCAATATCATTGTGTCCTCACCACTAAATATTTCCATGTAGTTATGAATCTCACTTGTATCACGCTGGATATAGCCTTCCTCGAATATCCTAAACAGCTCTTTGATCCCTGTATGCATGTGCTCTCCCTCCCACTCTTTGCAGGGGGCTTCCTCAAGACATCCCTGCAAATCATGGGTCAGCCTTACGCGCTTACTGCATTTTCTGAAGCAACTTATTTGGCTGCCTGACCCTTCTCATCACCCTCGATAAGGTTGTCAACCCACTTGATAACCCTGTTGACGTTGATAAAGAAAGGGAAGATACCGCTCTGTCGTTTGTATCGGTTGAACCTCTTCCCTGGCTTCAGACATCCCTTTCCTAAACTAATCCTTCGCCCAACGAAGCCGCCTGCCGCCGTCAGAATAACTCGTCCCCTCAATATCCAGAGTCACCGGGGCTGGGGCCCCCTGCAGGTGGTAGATTTTTCCAAGGGCATCAGCTTAGGTGTGCTTTTTCACACCAGCGCCTGCAGGTCCTCGTCCTTGACCTTTTTCAACAGGAGTTTCCAGTGTTCAGGCAGGTACCGTCGGCCCTGCTGATCGCTCTCGAACAAGTGCCTGCGTACCTCCTTTGCATCCTTGCAGACCCGATCGAAGATGATCTCTCTACCGCGTCTCTCCCGGATTTGGTACGGGCCACCAGGTTTCTCCCGAAGGATCTCCATACCTACGCCTCTGTCCGTCTTATTAGCAAGTATTTTCCATTTCATCCGGGCTCCTCCTCGCATAATCAAATTATTCTAATACAGGACCCCTGGTGATCGCATGATGCCGCCTCATCACCGCGGCGGACCTTCCCCGGCATCGATCTTCTGGATCGTCCGGGAGGCGACACGCATCTTCCCGATATCTGTTGAGACGATGCGGACTGTGACAGGGGCAGTTGGAACGCTCATACTACTATCTTTTTCGCTGAATCGACGCGCATTCCTCCCCTGGTGTGCCGGTTCGACGGACACCATCGTCAAAATCTCCCGTATTCGCTCAGCAGAAGGCATTCCATTGGGCCACGGCGATCGGAGCTCGAGGCGATACCACCCCGGTTCAGGGCGAAAACGGGTTCCCTCTTTAATAGGACGGGTGTATGACGACAATACTGCGACGTCACAATGTCGTTCGTGGGGCTGCCTTCCCGTGAACAGGAGACAGGGGTTGCAGCAGGGATCTGTTGCAGGGAGACGATTGACCACAGCTTGATTTCAGTGCTAGAATTTGCATAGAACTACTAGAGATTTCCCCGTTGCGCCATGGTCAGTAAGGGGGTCCTTTTTTGCGCCATTTCGAGCTTCCAACTCGGTATGTGTTGGCTTTTTTTCTCATTCTCCTCCTCATCCTCAGCTTCTATGTGTCTCGATCTTCGGTCACGGCTTCAGGCCTGGAGGGGCTTGAGGCCTCGGAGCGCGAGGCGCTGTCTGAACTGTTTCACCTCATGCTCATCGTCGAGGGCTCCAGGGAACGCATGGAGGAACTGGACGAGCAGATCGCTGATCTCGAGGAGGACATCGCCAGGCTGCAGACTGCGATTCTCGAAGGCGAAGACAGGTATCTCGAGGCGCGTGCCCGAACCGTTATCTCCCTGCGCTGGATCAACCGACTGGGTCCCGCCTCTTACCTCGAGATTCTTTTTGGGGCCACCTCCCTGAGGGACTATCTCAGGAAGACCGAGATCATGGCCGGTGCCGCCCGGGGGGCTGTGACCGCCCTCGCCGACATCCAGAAGGAGAAGGAGTCCCTGGATGCGCTGGAGGTGCAGATCGAAACCCTCGCTGCGGACGTGGAGGTTCTCGCTTCAGAGAGGGAGCCCCTCGCGATGGCCGAGGAGGACCTGGAGCAGCACAAGATGCAGATGGCGGAGGTCTTCGGTGCTCAGTGGGATTCGCTTCACGCTGAACTGTCCTCGTTGAAGACGCTCTGGGAAGGTGATATCTTGCCCTACCTGGAGACACTTCCCCGCGCCCTTTCCCGGTTGGCGGATGACGGTGTGCCGCCTGAGGACATCATCATCATCCCCTCCCTTTTCAGTTTCAAGGCGATCATACCTGCGTCGAGTCTCAATGACATGATGGACGGTGAATCCGGGCTGAGGGGTGCAGCCTTTCGCTTCGTCGCGGGCGAGGCTTACCTGGTCATTGACGAACTTCAGATGGTCATCAGGGGCTCGCTATCGATCGATCAGAGTGGGCTGGTCGTCTATCATGTGTCCTCGCTCGAAATCGCGGGCCTGCCGATCCGTGACAGATTTGCCCTTGGCCTACTCGAGGAACTATCTCTCAATCTCGGTCCTTCGCTGCAGGGAATGAGCCCAAGGAGCCTGAATGTTGGAGAAGGTGTGCTGGAACTGGTGGTGACGCTCTTTTCGTGAGGGGCAGGAGGGGACCGGAATGATCGAGGCATCAGGCCTGGGAAAGGTCTACTCGAACGGCACAGTGGCACTGAGAGATTTCGACCTGCGGGTCGACCGCAACGAGATGCTCTTCATTCGGGGGCAAAGCGGTGCGGGCAAGACCACACTGTTCAAGCTGATGATGGGCATGGAGCTTCCCTCGTCTGGAACCCTTCGTGTTGATGACTGCGTCATGGGGGCGTGTGGAACCCGGTCCCTGCGCAACCTTCGGAGGAAGATGGGTGTGATCTTCCAGGACTTTCGTCTCATAAAGGGCCGGACCGCCCGGGAGAACGTGGAGCTTGGCATGCGCGTGCTCGGTGTGTCCGGAATCGAGGTCCGCCGGCGTGCTGAGGAGTACCTGGACTGGTTGGGCCTGGGTGATCGCGTTGGGTCCCAGGTGGATTCCCTGTCGTGGGGAGAACAGCAGCGCCTGGTCGTGGCCAGGGCACTGTCCCGGCGACCCCAGATCATTTTTGCCGATGAGCCCACCGGGAATCTCGACGAAGAGCTGTCAACCCGGGTCATGGACCTCCTGCTTGCTGCGCAGGAGAGGGGTGCGACGGTGCTCGTGGCGACCCACTCCCCGGAGATCCTTCGGCAGACCCGCCATCGGGTAATCACACTCAGCAACGGCCGTCTTGTCGGGGACGTTCCCGCAGATTCAGGAAGGGGGCGTCACCGGTGAGGATGCCGGACGTTGGCTTCTTCGTCAGGGAGGCTTTCAAGGGTCTCAGGCTCCATCTCACAGCAAACATCATCTCCGTATTATGTATTGCCCTTGCCTTTCTCAGCCTCAGCTTCCTGGTGGGCGCGTGGTCGAACATGGAACACATCCTGGAGGTGGCCCGCGCTGAGGCGGAGATTGTGCTGTATCTCACCGAGGAGAGCTCCATCGAGGAGGCGGAGGCTGTCTCGGACGTTCTTATGTCCCAGGAAGGTGTCCTGAGCACTCGTATTGTTACCGCTGAGGAATCGCTGGAAAGAATTCAATCCCTCATCGGCCCCGGCCTGGACATCATGGAGGTCCTGGAGGGCTATAACCCCTTCACACCCTCGGTCGAGGTGGGCGTGGAGCCGGAGGTTGTCGTTGAGGTCGCTGCCGCCGCTCGGGCTCTGCCGGGGGTGGACGCCGTCCGCGACAACGAGGAGATCCTGGGTCCCCTCGCGAACCTGACCCAGACCGTGCGCTGGATGGGCATGGTCACCACCCTGGCTGTGGCTCTGATCAGTCTCGCCCTGGTCTCTCACATCGTCCGGCTTGGCATCGCAGCAAGGCGGGAGGAGATGCGCACCCTTCGGCTCATGGGGGCATCGGAGTGGTTTGTTTCGCTGCCCTTCGTACTCGAGGGGGCCATCCTGGGAGGGTTGGGAGCGGTGACTTCACTTGTGACGATAACCGCTGCTGGGCCCGGAATCTACCGGCTCGTGCATACATCCCTTCCCTTTATGCCACTGGTGGCGTGGGAGAGTCTCTTTATGCTTCTGGTCTCGATCGTCCTGACTCTCGGTTTCGTGGCAGGAATCCTGGGCGGTTTGATCTCGCTTCGTACCTAGTCCAGGCCGCCGGTACATCCCGACAGGTTCAGGTTTGCTCAGACAGATGACGACGTCAACATAGAAGCAGCCAAGCAGGTGGAACAGGAGGTGCGGAGGGGAGTGGATCCTGCTCGTACGTGCTGGTTCTGTGAGAAGAACCCACTGGACGATGAAGTGTGTTTGCCGGTGGATATGTACTACATCACGAACGTGGAATACAGCCCAAACCTTGACGTGAGCAAAAAGACGACGTATCGAACCGCGAAAGTGATGGTGCCGCGCTGCATGCACTGCCGGTCTGTGCACGAGCACGAAAGCAGTCTGGGGTGCGGCGGTAGCGCGATAGGTGGCGTTATCGGTATCATCGGGGCCATTGCTTATCAAGTAGCCTTCATGACGGGCGAGCCCGGATCTATCGACCTGACCCCGGCTGTAATGGGTGGAGCCATCGGCGCGGGCATTGGCACGGGTGTTTCCTATCTTATCGGTCTCATTCAGCGCCCATCTGGCGTAAAACCAGAAGGCGTCAAGCATGATCATCCTGATGTCAAGAGCATGATCAGCCGGGGTTGGCTTCCTGGTGAAAGTCCATAATAAAGTAGCACTATTAGAACCTGGCGCCGCAGGCGGCCGTCTATTGGGCTTGTGTCTTGGTGCGAGTAAGCGACATGGGCGCTGTGTGCATCAGCTTTCTCACGTCTCTGTATATTTGGGTTAACAGGTGTGCTCAGAAGGGGGAGCTCTCCGTCGGTGGACCTGAACTCGTTGGGGTTGTCCATTCATCAAATGCAGAGGGGACACGAACAGGCTGTGGCTGACCTGATCGAGCGCACCTTCATGGCTGCTGTGGCTCCCGGGTATTCACCGGAGGGCGTCGAGGCGTTCTTGAGGTATGCGGCCCCAGGTGCGCTGCTACACCGGGCAGAAGGGCCCAAACACAGGACGCTTGTGGCCATTGATGGCGACAGGGCGGTCGGTGTCGTTGAGCTCAGAGAGGGCCGACATATTTCGTTGATGTTCGTGGATCCGCTGTACCAGGGGCGGGGATTGGGGCGGCAGCTGCTGCACCGTGTCCTTAGCGCCCGGCAGGAGACGCAGGTGGCTGAGATCACCGTTAACGCGTCTCCGAACGCAGTGTCGACCTATCGCCGGATGGGATTTCGTCCGGCAGAGCCCCAAAGAGAAAGAGACGGCATCTTGTATGTTCCGATGGTTGCGCAGCTGTTGGATGTGTTCGGACGTGGCCCATCCTAACGCTGCAATCCCGCCCAGGCATTGCAGATGTACCATTTCCTCGTTTTTTCGCCCTGTCAGGTATTTGTGCATCCTCTGCCCGACACGGTGAGGGGCACGGTCTGACGGCCAAGGCGGATTCTCCCCCCGACGGAGGATCCTGCTCAATCATCAGAGAAGGCATCATAGGATAATGACTTCATCATCTGAGGGGAGGGCGTATGGTCAGTTTCTCGTATCTTGAGGGCCTGCACCCTGGATGGAGTCTGTCTTTCCTTGTGGGCAAGACGAGACATGTTCGTCGATAGGAACGGGATTCGTGTTGGATCGGGCCATCGATTGGGCACTGCAGGAGAGCGTGGTCTTGTGCTCATTGTCGGCCATCTTCTCGAGTGTGATTTCAATCACCAATGATAGTCATCGCAATATCGTGTGGTTCAACGGTAGAAAGGAGTTGGGGTCGGTGAGTAGAAGATACGTTTCGTCGGTGATCGCCCTGCTGGTTTTCGTGATGATCTTTGCCCCAGCATGTATGAAGGCGGAGTCAGAATCGCCGGGTGCAATAGACGAGCCTGAGCCGGAGACCGAGGAAGCAGAGCATGAACCTGAGGAACCTGAACAGGAAGCGCCTGAATCTGAAGAAGAAACCGAAGAACCTGAAGGAGAAGAAGAGGCAGTGGAGGAATCGGAGGTCTTTGGTGTTGGTGAAACGGCGATTAATGAGAAATACGATATCACCGTGACGGGTGCCCGCTGGGTTCTCACGGACGGACCCGATACACCGGGTGCTGGTACGCGATGGTTGGGCATTGGCTACAGCGTTGAGAACAAGTCGGACACGGAGTTTAGTGTGTCGAGGCTGGTGAATTTTCGTCTCAACGACGACGCTGGCGAGGGTTCCGACGTGCGCCTACTCGCGGATTCAGCCACGATGGATGGATGGATCGACGAGGGAGAAACCCTGCAGGGAGAGATTATTTTCATCGTACGAGAAGGCGACACCCGTTGGGAGTTCGTTTTCAATCCCGATGCGTTTACGTTTCCCAACCTGGGCTTTGGTCGGTCCCATTTTCGCATTAGAATCGATGACGTAGAGGAGTGATTCGGTCGTTTCGGGGTGCCCTGGTGCTATGTTGACACCGGGCGGTTGGTGAGAAAAACGCAGGCCTTTACCAGGGGCCGGGTGGCGACGATACCCGGGTATCTCGTGGCGCCACACCAGGGGAGAGTCGGTTCGCTCGCACGGCATTTGAACCAATGGAAAGTGCTTGGATCTGGCTGCAGACGGCAGGGATGGATCCGTTAGCTGGGGAAGTAGGAGGGCAAAAGCATTTCCGTCGTACTTTTCATTGAGAGGGGAGATGGCACTATGAGTGAACAGAGATCCTGTGGACACGGGTCCATGACCGAGCACCTGATGGGGCGTCCGCCTGTACGCGATGGCCTGGTCTTTTTTGGCGACTGTGAGGATGAGTTTGTGGACCTCATTACGAGCATCACGGAGATCCCCGCACCCAGCCACGACGAGTTCGCACGGGGAGAGTTTGTCGAGGAGAAGATGAAGGAATTTGGGTTCCCGGTAACAAAGACGGACTGCGTTGGCAATGTCCTGGGCCTGTTGCCAGGAGAAGATCCCAGCCGGGTGATCGTCAGCATGGCGCACATGGACACCGTGTTTTCCCGGGATGTCGATGTATCTGTGACCCGAAACGGCAACAGGCTAGAGGGTCCCGGGGTGAGCGATAATTCGGCATCGGTCGCCTGCATGCTTCTTCTCGGCAAGGTCCTGGCTCAGCACCTTCCCCTGCCGCATCCGGTTCTTTTGATCGGCAATGTGGGTGAAGAGGGCCTTGGTGACCTGAAGGGTGCCCGCTACTTCTGCGAGAACGTGACGGAGTATGATTTCGATGGCTTCCGGTTGAACCCCGATGCTCTGGTATTCCTCAACATCGATGGGGGCTGGGGGAACCTGACCCATGCAGGGGTTGGAAGCCGTCGCCTGCGAATCAAGTTTGAGGGTGAGGGTGGACACAGCTGGGGCGCTTTCGGTTGCAGCAGTGCCATTCATGGATTGGGTTCGGCCATTGGCAGGATCGCTCGCATTGAGGTCCCCAGTGAGCCGAGGACGACCTACAACGTGGGTGTCCTATCCGGAGGCATATCGGTCAACTCAATTGCCCAGGAGGCCGAGATGCTGCTGGACATGCGCTCCGTTGATCAGCAAGCACTCGCTGAGCTTGAGCAGGAGGTCGTTGAGGGCCTGGACGATGCAGCTCGAGACACGAATACTCGCTACACCACAACGGTTGTCGGCGACCGCCCGACGGGAAGTATCTCCGAGAAATCTGAGCTGGTTCAGGGCCTTCTGCGCCTGGGTCGCGAGCAGGGATGTGCGCTGCAGCTCCGGTCGGGCAGTACGGATTCCAACATCCCCCTTGCCAGGGGCTGGCCGGCAGTGACGATGGGGTTCAAAAGGTCAGAAAACGGCCACCGGGTGAGTGAGTTTCTTTACATTGACTCCCTGGTTCCAGGCATAAAATTGGCCATACTGTGTCTTGGTGGGTTGCTCTATGACCTGTATTGAGGGGTTGGTGCCTGGCACGTTCGCAATGGTCAGGTAGCCGACCAGGCTCCTCTCAGGTTGAGGACCTGTGATGGCCATCCACGATGAGGAGCGGCCGACCCACTGCAACGGTTATTGCGACGGACGGCTTCTGCTTGGAGCTGTCCGTCGCTCTTCAGTAGGCGTTGTCGGTCAGAGGCTACGTTCCGCACAGGTGCAGAATGGCTTCGGCCAGCACCTCTGCCCCCTGGATGATGCTGGATATAGACACGTATTCGACCGAGGCGTGGGCGCCTGCTCCATCCGGTCCGAAGATCACCGTGGGAATGCCGGCTTCGCCGAGAATCGCTGAGTCAAGCCACCCACTGGATCCATCGTACTCGGGCTCGGTCCCGGTGACCTTTCCCAGGGATTTTCCAAGGGCCCGGACGACGGGATCCGTGGCCTCAACTTCGTAGGCGTTGCGGGTGAAGTCCACCGCAATTTTGTATTGGAACTCGGGATCTGCATCCCTGAGCCTTGAACAGATCTGATCCAGCTCCTGGGCAATTCCGGCCGGGTCTTCGCCGGGAAGGGTGCGACGTTCCAGCTGAAGCTTGCAGTGGTCTGGGTAGGTGCTCAGTTCCCTCCCACCCTCTATGAGAGACGCATGAATGGATGGCCTCCCAACCAGGGGGTGTCCATCGGTTCTGAGGTAATGCTCGCCCAGGTTCTCCAACTCAACGAGAAGTCGCCCCATTTTCGCGATTGCATCCACACCTTCCCGGTAATCGCTTCCGTGAGCGGCATGACCATAGATCTCAACGGTCGCCCACGCGAATCCCTTGTGAGCCAGGTGCAGGCCGAGGGCGGTGGGTTCCATCACCACGGCGGCGTCCGCTTGATATCGACGCACAACGTCTTCCGTGCCTGCACTGGCATACTCCTCGTCCATAACGCCGGTGAACAGAACGGAGCGTCTGAGCGTCCGTCCTGAACGCTTCACTGCGTCCATGGCCAAAAGGCCCATGACCAGGCCCCCCTTCATGTCCAGGCTGCCACGCCCGTAGACCCTGTCTCCTTCGAACCTGGGTTTCAGCGGGCCTCCTTCCATTCCAAGTGTGCCCACGGTGTCCAGGTGGCCGTTCAGCATGAGGCCGTGCTGCAACGCAAAGGGATCGCCGATCCCTTCAGCTGAAGGGGGCAGGACTCCAATGACGTTGGGACGGCCCTCTGCAACGCGATCGAGGCGCCCGGGGATCCCCACTGACACCAGGTGTCTCAGGATGTGTTCGGCCACAGCCTGCTCGCCCGCACCTCCCGGCACAAGCAGGGGGTTCACCGAATCAATGGCTATGAGGTCTCCCACCAGCTGTTGAGCCTTGCGTGGATCGATTTGGATCATGTTCACCAACTCCCTTTCGGGTCTTATTCGCTGTGATGTGCCCTGGACCCTTTGAACGTGCTGGGCTTCATCTGCAGAGTCCGTGGGGTACAGGGCGTGTGATCAGAGGACCCGATTGCGGATCTCTTCCTGCCAGTTATTGCAGTTTTCGTTGGGCTCGATACAGGGTAGGTATCGGACACGGGCCTGTCTCTTGCCCAGGCATGGGGAACCAGGGATGCGGTGGAGGACGTTGCTCGTTGAGCCTCCCGTTCCACGTAACGAGGAGGACTCATCTTGTTCAGCTCGAATAGATGTCCAATAGGAGCGCTGGGAATGCCCATGGGCTTGCAGATAGATCCCATGAGCGAAGACGATTGGCAGGAGGTGCGGGCCATCGACCGGGAGGGCATCCGAACGGGCCACGACACGTCGGAAGAGGACGTGTCTGAGTGGGAGCCATGGTACTCGCGACACCTTCCATCATGTTCCCTGGTGCACGGAAGGGCAAGGGCATGTTGGGCTGCGTTGCCTCAGTTTCAACCCGCAAGGTGTACAGGGGGGTGGCAGAGGTTAGTACTTACGTGCGTCGAGGCGACCACAGGCGGGCG
>SKXF01000333.1 GCA_007128555.1 Clostridia bacterium
CGTGAGCGCCAGGGCCCGCGCGGGGTTCTCCTCCATCATCACCGCAATCTCCGAATCGGTGATCCCCCCGTGTTTCCGCAAAACACCGAAGAAACAATCGAACAGGTAAGTGTAGCCCACCCCACCTTGCTCCCGGTACAGCTCCGTCTTGCGACACCGATCCGTGCCCAGGAGAATCCTGTCGAGGTAACCCCGGGACTTCAGCTCCCTGATCAAAAGGGCCCGGGTCTCATCGAGGAGCCAGTGGAGCTTCCCAATGACATCAAACTGGATATAACACCCCGCCTCGGCCAGGCTGCTGAGAACATTGATGTCGGGCCGTTCATCCACGTGGCCGACGATCAGGCGGTGGGCAGGCGTGCCTTCTTCTTTGAAGATCTTCAGGTGAGAAGGTCCCATGTTCCCCCCGGAGATCTCGTAGCGCCGGGAACCCCCGGTGTGGGTGGTCATGGCCGCGCCGGTCTCCTGGACCGCTCTGGCCACCGCACGGAGGGCCTTTAACTCCGGTCCCTCGATCCGCCCCCGCCAGATCCCCGACTTGTACAGTCCCACCTTCACACCATGCTCTGGATCACCATCGACCATCTCGCTGATGAGTACCTGCGTAATCTCACGTATGCTCAGGGCATCAACCCACCTGGGAACGGTGGGCTCCGTGTAGAAGCCCCCAGCGATTACGATGTGAACCCCGGATTGCTCCGAGAGTTCGCGCAGCGTAGCCATGTCGGGTCGCCAGTGGTTGGTCGTGACATCCACCAGGGCCCTTCCACCCATCTCGCGGTAGGTCCTCAACTCCTGGAGCATCCGTTCCTTCTCATCGTAGATCATGCTGCCCTCATCACCTCTTGTGACACGACTCCTGATGTGATCCCTCTCTGCAAGACGAATGTCACACCACACGTGCTCATGGGCATGGCAAAAGCCCAGTTCGTCCGGGCGGATCTCACCGCACACAGTCTGAATGATGTCCAATGCCTCTCACTCCCTACATGACGATTCCAGGCGTGTAGGGGCTATGCCTGCCGCTCAGCCCCCATACCCAGTTCATTTCTCCGATCTTTCGTTGGATCCTGCCTCGGCGGAAGATGTGGGGCAAGGGCCTAACAGGGCGCACGGATCATCGATGTCATGAACACGAAGGATGCCAATTGCGCAGGCCCACCCGGGAGCGGACCTGCTACCAGGGCATTCAGAAAGCCACCCACCTCTGCGAAGTAGGGGTCGTGCGTGCAGCGCTATTCACCTGCAAAGCTGCGGCAACGAACAACACACCAGGTACCCAGCAAAGCCCATACGGACGGCTCACGGCGGCCTCAGGCCAGGGCTTCACCGTCACAGCAATCGTCTACTTCCATCACGATGCAATCGTAATCATCCAGATGAAAGCCCTCGCCCAGCAGAAAGATCTCCATGTCCTCGTAAGATGGAGGGTACATGCACTGTATCCGCCTGACTCCCAACTCCGCAGCTCTCTGGCGGGCAAAGGTCAGCCAGTGCTCCATGTCACCGTGGGCAAGGGCTATATGAAGGGCCTGCTCGGGCATAAAACGTGCCCCGAAGGCAATGACGCTGCCGCCAGTCCTGTCCTCGTAGACCTTGCCCTCTGCGGCCCAGGTGACGCACAGATCAGGGGTCAGGGGGTAGAAGGTTCGATTCATCACCACGAACCCCGTCCATTGCTGGTAGTGAGGCATCAGAAGCTCTGTGGCTTGTGGGGGATTCCGTACCACCCTGAAGGCAGTAGAATCCGAGCCATTGGGTGAATCCTGCAGGTCCAGCCAGGCTCCGCGATAGGTGGCTACCTTCTGGAAGCCAAACCGCTCGGCAAGACCTTTACTTGCCTCGTTAGCTATGTTGGTGTACATTCGCATGGTAGTGATCTTCTTCCTGCGGGCGGTCTCAAGGAAGCGTTGATAGAATCGCTTGCCCACACCGAGACCCTGGTAATCGGGAAGAACCCGAAGCGATTCCAGCCAGGCACTACCATCCGGTTGGACGGTGAACTTGCCACAGCCAACGAGCCGTCCATTCACCTCTGCCACGCTCAACTCGCCTTCCTGGTCATTGAGAAACGAATCAAAGACCCTGGCCAGGTATCTGAGACCGGGAGTGGCCTGGCTCTCAACGAAAACCACCCGGCCCAGGTCCTGCGGAACTGCTGGGCGCAACCTTATCTCGTCTGTCACAGCAACCTCCTCTGCAAGCACGTCCCGTTTTCCCGCTCATGCTATCCACCGTTCCCTCGCTGGGTACATCCGAACCCCGGATCCCATACCCACAGACAGGCGTTGTACGTGACTGAGCAATCTCCGACCCCCGCAAGCATGTTGATCCAGTCCTGCAAAGGCGTTGCCCAAAAGGGACTTGTCTTGCGCAGAGATCCACCTTTTCATGCGGAGACAGGCAACGACAGTCAGACCAGCCAGGTTCATTATCAAGAATAGCATCTAGCAGCGGGCGCGTCTCGTCAAGAGGGGTGAATGTTGCAGCGTCTCGGCCCGACCCCTGCCGACCTATCCGGGGCGTCATGCGCCAGGTGCCGGAACTGCGTCCCAGGCCGTTCCGCACCCGTGCACGCCCATTAAAGCGAACCAATGGCTCGAGCATCGATCATGGGACAGGGGTCGTGATGAACCCTGGATGAAGCCCATGGAAACTGCGAAGCCTGCAGGGCAG
>SKXF01000143.1 GCA_007128555.1 Clostridia bacterium
AAGAGGGCAAGGCCGATGCCAGGAGCCGGGGTATTGAAACACCAGGCGTCGACCGTTCCTCTTTTTGGCAAAGGTGAAGGTGGCCTGCGATAACTCAATGATGGGTGAGCATGCAAACCCCGGGAGCAAGGAGAGGCGACGAAACAGTTGAAGAGCATCGGGGCAACAGCGCCCAGAAGCACGGACAGCGGGACACTCGCCGCTGACTAGAGCGGCTGCTGAACATGACCGCCGGCCATACCCAGCACCCAGCAAATCCCGTCACGGGACTGCACCTCCAGAAACAGGATCGTGAAAGCAAACAGCTTCAACGTCAGATGGACCACGGCCAGGCATAGGCCGAGACCACGTTGACCTCATTCCTCCTGTTGCACACCCACAGGGGATGACGACGATGAGCAGGTGAAGAAACTTGAAACGGATCAACGCCATCCCCGTGTCGATCAACGATAAGCTGCCGAAGCGTGCGGCGTGGCGACCAAGCGACGTTGTGACGCTTCCACCACCCCGGTGCGTCAGATCACGCGCTTCTCGGGTCCCCGGGCCAGAAGATCCCTGAACTCCTCGCCACCGAGGGTCTCTTTCTCCAGCAGCGGCGGCACGGCAACATCATAAATCCAACCGAAGGACTTCATGACAGAGATGACCCGCGAAAGCTCACCATTGAGAATCTCCCCCACGAGTTCATCAAGATGGCCATCGGACATGGTCTCTTCCGAGGCGATACCAGCCCGAGACATCCCTGAAAATACCAGTTTCCGGGCGAGGGATGAAGCCTGTGTAAAGTCACCACTGACCCCGGTGCTTCCCTCACCGAGTACCACCTGCTCTGCTGCACAGCCACCGAGGACAAAGCCAATCTCCCCGATGAGTTCCTCCGCCGTATAAAGATACTTGTCCTCGCCCATGTTCTTGCGCACATATCCCAGGGATCCACCCCGGGGGGTGATGTTGATCGAGGCCACACTGCCCGGCATCACGATCTCGCCCATGAGAGCATGGCCCAACTCGTGCACGGCGACCCGTTCCAGCTGTCGCTTTGAGGGCCTTCGGTCAATCCGCTCGCCCATGAGCACCTTCTCCACCGACTCAAACAGATGCTGTTGTCTGATCCTGACGGATTTCTCTCGAAAGGCCATGATGGCGGCCTCGTTGGCCAGGCTCTCCAGGTGGGCTCCCGAAAACCCGTAGGTCTCACGCGACAGGGCGTCCAGGTCGACGTCCTCTGCCAGGGGCTTCTTGTCCATGTGAAGGGAGAGTATCTCTAGCCGACCCTCGGCATCGGGAATATCCACGTGGACAATACGGTCAAACCGCCCGGGCCTTAGAAGGGCGTCATCCAGAAGATCCTTCCGGTTGGTGGCCCCGACGATCAGGATCCTGGGACTCTCGTCACGGTCAATACCATCCATCTCCACGAGCAATTGGTTCAGGGTCTGGTCGTATTCGAGATGGCTGCTGTGCCTGCCCCGCTTACCACCCACGATCTCGAGTTCATCGATGAAGACCATGGCGGCATCAACGCCCTCTTTCTTCGCCTTCTTTCGAGCCTGGCTGAAGATCTCTCTGACTCGCTTGGCGCCGACTCCAGCATACATTTCAACGAACTCACTGCCCGAAGTGGCCATGAAACTGAAGCCCGTGTGGTTTGCCGCAGCCCTGGCCAGCATGGTCTTTCCGGTCCCCGGAGGCCCAACCAGAAGGAGTCCTCGCAGTGGACGGATGCCCAGTTCACTGGCCTTCGTGTCGCCTATAATCAGTTCCAGGCTTTCTCTCAGCTCCCCGATTGCCCGACCCTGGCCACCGATATCATCGAAAGAGATGCCCCCGCCCGGTGCAGATGACAGGTTGAGTCCCTTGTTTCCTGCACCGCCGAGTCGAGAATACCAGTAAACCACAGCAAGGAGGGCTCCGATCAGGACCACGGGGAAGACATTGTACCCGCGCAGAATGAGAAACACCAGCGAACCGCCGACGGCTCCCAGGCAAAACTCTCTCCAGTTTTGTCCCATGTACTCGGTAATCTTACTCACCTGAATCCTCCCTGACTAAGTGGTAATCTGTGCGGGGTACCACGCGATAGAGGTACTGCTCACCCCGGGTTATCGAGATAAAGATGTTGTATTGATCCACCTGCACGTTCAGGTACACATCCTCTGATGTCTCAAGTTCCTCTCGCAGGCGGTCCCGCATATCGGCGAAGCTTCCACTGGAAGCGCCCTGTTGCACGATGATTTCCAGATCGGCCCACAGGTGGGCGAGATCCGCATCGGAGGAGTCGCCGATCGTCAAACGATAGGCGTTTCCTCCGAGAACATCCTCGATCGCCTCCATGAGCTCTCCGTGGGCCCCGCGCAGATCGTCCACCCTACCCAGAGTGAGATCCACGACCCACTCATCATCGCGCACGACGGAGAAAGCCGAAACCCCTGGATGCTCTGCGAGAATTTCCTCGATCGGTATTTGCGCGCTGCTGCGCTCGTACAG
Source organism: Clostridia bacterium (assembly GCA_007128555.1). Next base: position 2,488 of record SKXF01000143.1, read on the forward strand.
AGCGGACCCCCCCAGGAGAACGGCCAGAAATAGTACCGCTGAAACAATCACCAGGGGAGCTTTTAGACCGGAAAAATCCATTCTAATGCCCCCTTTTCCGTTTCATATGTGCGATTGGATACTCCCTGATGCGATACGACAATAGAAAAACCGTTTCAGACACACTCATATGCTAACAT
>SKXF01000002.1 GCA_007128555.1 Clostridia bacterium
GGCCAGGCGATGGCCATGGTCGAAAAAGAACTGCCCGTGCGCCTGGTGAAGTATTTCCAGACCACGAACCTGGAATCCGTTCTCGAAGCCGGCCTCCCCCGAATCGGTGGCTGTATCCTGATCGATGGCTCCGTCGGTTCGCAGACTGCCGCACTCATGGAACCGTACAGCGACAGTCCCGAAACCAGCGGGGTCCTGTACTTCGAGCAATCTGAGATCAACGAGTTCGTCGCCAAAGCGCACGCAGCAGGCCTCCAAATAGCTCTTCACGCCATCGGGGATCGGGCCATTGAGCAGGCCCTATGCGCCTTCGAGGCTGCGGTGGATTGCTCCAGCGTGGAGTCCCCGGATCACAGGCACCGGATAGAACACTACCTCATTCCCACCCCGGACCAGATGCAGAGAGCTCTGGACCTGGGCATCACCCCGGCCATGCAGCCTGCTTTTGAGCACTTCTGGGGTGGACTGGAAGGTCTTTATGCCAGCAGGCTGGGCGACCGGATCGCCCGCACAAACCCCCTACGAACCCTGACCGACATGGGTCTCATCGTGGGTGGAGGCTCCGATAGCCTGGTCACACCGATGAACCCACTGCTGGGCATACACAGCGCGGTCAACCACCCCAACCCGGATCACCGCCTTTCAGCCACAGAGGCAGTGGGATTGTTCACGGTCAACGGTGCCTACCAGGCCTTCGAGGAAGGGCAGAAAGGCTCCATCACCCCTGGAAAGCTGGCAGACCTGGTGCTGTTGAGTGCCAATCCGACCGCCGTACCCGCCGAGGAGATCTCCGGCATTGACGTGGTGGCGACGATCACCGGAGGCAAGTTCGTATACGGCGACGATTCGATCCACACATGTTCTGAGTGATGAGCCCTCGCAGGAGGCAGGGACTGAGACATCCACCTTGCCTCCTGCGACACGTCACTGCTGGCACTGGGAGCATACGTAGGAGGCTGTGCTTCCGACGCGGATTTTCTCAATGGCCCCACCGCACCCCGGACAGGCTTCATCTTCACGGTAGCCAACCAGAAATCCCTCTAGGCCACCGGGTCTTCCATGCAGGTCCTTTTCGTAGGAAAGCCCCCCCAACCTGACGGCCTCCTCCAGGTTCTCCCGCATTACCTGGTATAGCTCGCGCCGTTTCCCTTCGGGAATCGTCGGGATCTTACGCTCGGGGTGCAGTCCCGCCCGGTACAGGATATCCTGTATGTAGACGTTCCCGATGCCAGCTAGATGGCGCTGGTTGGTCAGAAAAGACTTGATCCTCCCCCGTCTTCCCTCCAGGAGCTCAAGGAACCTCTCCTCGGTGAAATCATCGTCGAAGGCATCGGGGCCCAGAACCGCGGTCATGGCGTGACGGTCCATTTCATCGGATTCGATGAGATGCACATGTCCAAACCACCAGAACCGCACCGTCAACGATGAGCCATCGAGGTCCAGCCGCACCTGGAATGCATCCGTTGAGGGCTCTCTGTCATGATAAAGAAGATCCGCTCCCATACCCAGGTTTAACAGGAGATGCTTCCCCGAAACCATCCTGACTCGAATCCACTTCCCATGGGCGTCGACAGCCTCGATGATCTCCCCTACGACGTCTCTCTCGAAGTCCTCCGTAGACAGGTTAAGGCATTTCTCCTGGCGCACCTCAACGGCTGATATCGACTTCCCTCGCAACTGCGTATCCATCTGCCTGGCAAGGTTATGAATCTCTGGCAACTCCGGCATGGCTCCCATCCCCTCGTCCCAACCTGGGGGCTCGCCACAGGCACCCCCGTACTACTGTGTGTTCTGCACAAGGCGGCACACAACCTGCCCGGAGATCCGTTTCTTGTGACCCACACTCGTCGCACTCGTTGAAACGTATCCCAGCCAGCATGGCCGGGGTGAGGACAACCCGCATCACGTGCAACCGGACGCTCCGATGACAGGTCTGCCGGTCGGCGATCCTTTCACCAACATGAGACCGGAGGTTGTAACAGTCTCTTCACAGTCTCGGCAAAGTCCCGTAGCTCCTGCGAGCTACACTGTAACTGTCAGAAAAACACGAGGTGAGCGGAAGGGGCAGAAAAATGTACGCACCAAAGAGAAACATCTTCTTGATCGCAGGAGTCTTACTACTGTCGCTGAGTGTCATGGGATGTTCCGCGCTGCTGGAGGCAAGAGAACTGGATAGACCGTCAACTGTGGGCCGGGGCGAGGCCTTCTTCGTCCACGGAGAGATCCTGTCCATCGACGGGTTGAACCTGCAGGTCGAACAACACATGGACGACTCGCAGAGCATCGACGTGGACGGCCGGGTCACCCTCGCAGCGAATGTCACCGTCTATGCCAACCGCGCGGACGGAGAAATCCCGGCGTCGCGTTCCGACCTCCAGGTGGGACACGTGGTGGGCATGAACGTCGGCACCGACGGCCTGGTACACACCGTAATGTTCGATGACTTCCAGGACAAGGGCGAAGCCTTCTTCGTCTACGGAGAGATCCTGTCCATCGACGGGCTGAACCTGCAGATCGAACAACACATGGACGACTCGCGAAGCATCGACGTGGACGGTCGGGTCACCCTCGCTGCGGACGTCACGGTCTATGCCAACCGCGGTGACAGGGAGATTCCGGCTTCACGATCGAGTCTTCAGGTAGGACACGTGGTGGGCATGAA
>SKXF01000044.1 GCA_007128555.1 Clostridia bacterium
AATTGCCTGCGGAGAGCATCTTTTTCTGCGCTCACGGGTCGGGGATCAAGCCCGGAGCCAACTGCGCTGAGGGGCCTGGCCTGGTGGTTGAACTTGCACGGACGCTGAGGATTCTTACCGACAGCGGACAGGTCCCAGGGCCCCGGCGGTCGATGACGTTCTTCGTGGGCTGCGAGGGAGAGGGGCTCAGTGGTTATTTTCGCGATCATCCCGATGCGATCCACAACATCATCACCGCTATCACCTACTGCAGCCCCGGTCACAAGCAGGATGAGACGATTTCGGATCTCATGTTGTTTCGCTCTCCCAGTTCTGTGCCGGGGTTTATCAACGACTACCTCGTGGAACTGATGGACGCCAGTCCGAAGGACGCGGAGTGGGTGGAGCGAGACGGCGGCGAGGATTTGCCCCTGGTTCGATTCACCGATCACTATTACACGCCCTGGAGTGACAACACGCGTTTTGCTGCCGAGGGCATCCAGGCTCCCCTGATCATGTCCTGGCCGGACCGCTATTTCCACAGTCAACTGCTCACGGCTGATGTGATTGATCCCCGGGTGTTGCGACGGGCTGCCCTGGTTTCAGGCGTGGCGGGTCTTGAACTGGCGGCCGCGGGCTGTGAGCAGGCCGGGGCCATCGCCCGGGGCATGGCAGCGAGGTCTGTTCTTCGCCTGACCCAGGTGGCCAGTAAGTACCGTGGCGCTTCCGAGGATGAATCCAGGGCGGGCAGGCACCTGCGCTGTGTGCTGAACCAGGACATGCAGGGATTGCAGACGGTTTTACGGCTCGTTCCCCGGGCCCACCGCCATGCAGCTCGAGCGAGCCTCGAGGAGTTGCAGAGCATGCTGCAGGATGTGGCAGACCGGGAGATGGAGGGCTTCCCAAGATCAGCCGAACATGGACCTGGGTGCGAGGTGGCGAATTGGACACCAAGGAGAAAGGGCACCTGTCGGCCCACTCGGTGGGCCGGGCTCAGTTATGCCGAGCTTCTCAAGATCGGGGAACAGCTGGCTGCTGAGGACGAAAACGCCGGGTTCAACAGCCTCCGGGTGATCTGTGATGAGACGGAGGCCTTTATTGACGGACGGCGCACGGTCGGAGAGATCGCCGACGCCGTCGGCTTTGAGTTCGACCTGAAGATCGGACCGCTGCCCATCTACGCCATACTGAGAGGCCTGGAAACGGCCGGTTACATTGAATTCGGCACCTGATCGAGTCACCCGGTGCCAGGGGGGAGTTATCGTGGACGAGCGCCTACAGAGAAGAGTGAACGTATTCATCTCCGTTCCATTGCCTGAGGACTGCGTACAGCGGATCAGGGAGGTTGATCCCCGGGCCCATGTTATCTTTGACCAGGAGTTGATACCTCAGCCCCGCTACGTTGCCGACAGAGTGGGTCAGCCGATGGACTGGACCGATGAGAAGGAGGAGATGTGGCTGGAGCACCTGGAAGAAGCCGAGGTGATTTTTGGTTTTGACCGACGCCACCTGGACCAGCTGCATGAACTCGCTCCCAACTTGCGGTGGATCCAGGGTACCAGCACAGCTCTTGGTCCCATCACCCGACAGATGGGTTGGGTTGAACAGGGGATCACCGTGACCAGTGCCAGCGGCATACACTCGGTCCCCATTGCCGAGTTCCAGGCCATGGCCCTGACAGGTTTCGCCAAGGACATGCTTCACCTGGCCCGCCTGAAGCAGCAGAAGACGTTCGAACGTTATTGCACGGGTCAGCTGCGTGGGAAAACCCTGGGCATTGTGGGCCTGGGGAAAAATGGAACGGAAGTGGCCCGAATCGCCCGGGCCCTGGGCTTGCGGGTTCTGGGGATCAAGCGCGTCTTCGAGGGGAGCAATCCCGCCACCCTGGGCGTGGATCAACTCTTCCCAAGGGAACGAACCAGGGAGATGTTTGCCCAATGCGACTTTGTGTCCCTGACCGTACCCACCACCGACGAGACCCTCAGGTTCCTCGATTACGACATGTTCATGGCCATGAAACCGGGTTGTGTTGTGATCAACAACAGCATGGGCACCATCATGGTTCAGGATGACCTCGTACGTGCCCTGGAGGAGGGCCACCTGGGTGGAGCTGCCCTCGATGTGTTCGAAGAAGAGCCCCTGCCCGCCAACAGCCCGCTCTGGGAAATGGACAATGTGCTGATCAGCCCGCATTCGGCCAGCTGCGCTGAGTTTGAGGATGTCAACATGACCGATCTATTCATTGACAACATGCGGCGGTACCTGGATGGTCTGTCGCTTCGCAACGTTATCGACCCTGAACTTCAGTATTGACCGCTTCCCAGGGAGCGGAGCTGTCACAGGTTCCCTGCCTGACGGAGTCGCGTGAAAGGTACGATCGTTTGGATTCAATGAACGGAGGGTGCGATGAATACTCAGGACATGATGCATCTCGCCCTGGAGTTGGCGGGGATTGATGAGACGCCGGAGGATTCGGGCGTTGTCGTTCCGGGTGAGGAGATTCGCAGGGTCATGATAGGCGTTGACATCGACACGGCAGATCTTTTGCTGGCCGAGCGACTGGGTGTGGACCTGGTCATCGGGCATCATCCGGTCTCCGGATCTCCCGCAGTGAACATGTACAGGGTGATGGAGCGTCAGATCGAGTTGATGACCGGGGCGGGCGTGCCGATCAACAAGGC
>SKXF01000051.1 GCA_007128555.1 Clostridia bacterium
CGTCTATGATGGCAAGGGCCTCATCGGTGATGGCCGAGGCCTCAGAGAGGTCATCCTTTCTGAGACAGATGGTGCCCCTGGCAAGTAGGATCTGGGCCAGGAGGGTGGAGTCGCCAAGGTCAGAGGCGATGTGCGCTGCATCCGACAAAGATGATAGGGCCCGGTCTCTGTCGCCGGCATCTTCCCAGGCGAGACCAGAGGTGCGCAGGATCTCAGATTCGGCCCTTTGCGAAAACCTGAGGGTCGACAGTGTCTTGGCTCGACTGGCGTGATACCGGGCATCATCGTAGTTTTTCTCGGCCAGCTTCCGTTGGGCCATTTCCACGGAGTACGTCACCTGCCGGGCGACATCGGTCTGTACTTTCACGCGGTTCAGAGCATCGCCCAGCAATTCGTTTGCCGTCTCCGTCTCCTTGAGGGCCCGATACGCTCGGCCAAGTCCCCATTCGGCGAGCATCCGGCAGATGTTTTCCTGTCCCTCTTCCAGTTCCTCAACTCGATGGATCACGGTATCAAGAAACTGGATTGCCAGGAGGGGATTTTCGCGCTGAACGTGCATCTCAGCCATACCCAGCAGGCATTTCAGGATACCCTCTGGATCCGGTGCGGCTTCAAACCGCTCCGCTGCCGAGGTGAGATCCGAAAAGGCCAGATCGCTGGCCCCCTGTTCGAGGTGAGCCAACCCCGACTGCAGGCTGGCGGCGGCCCTGAGCTGATCGCGATTGGTTGCCTCTCCTTCCAGTTCCTGGCGGGCCAGCTGTACTGAGGCCAGGGCTGACTCAACCTGGCCAATGAGGCGCTGGGATTCAGCAAGGGACAGCAAGATCTCGACGGTCGGCAGGCAATTGTCCTTCCCGAGGGGGCGATCTGGCATGAGGGCTGATGTGCTGACGCCAAGGTTTTCCGCGATGATATGAAGAGAATGCAGCGAGGGAGTGGTCAGGCCCCGCTCAACCTGGCTCAGAAAGCCGGTACTCAGGTCCTCTCCGGCGAGGTCGCGTTGCGTCATACCTGCCTGTCTTCGCAGTTCCCGTATGCGGGAACCAACCATTTCGGCAAAACTATCTCCCCGGGCCAAGGTGGATTCCCCCTTTGCCATGTACTGACGGGTCCATGCAGACATTACCCCGGGATGATGGAACCGTCCTGAGAGGCAACTGCTGAGTTTAGTATAGGTTATATTCATCTCCTCTGCATCACCCTGGTACTGAACATGAAGTGCAATGTAGTTAAAGCGTCGGTCTCCCTATGCACAATATTACTGTAATGGCCGTGTTTTTGCAACGATCCGCGCATGGGCGCAGGGGAAAATGCCCGTGAAATGGCGTAATGGGAATCAAAAGACGTGCGTTTCGCAATGCCCCGGGGTCTACCGAGCGATACGGTTCGGGCCAGGCGTTCGTAGAAGGATCCCTCTCGCCGCTTCCATTCCGCACTGCCCGGGGTCAGGTCATGGTCCTTGGTCAGCACTGAGGAGTGGTTCTTCTCCCGGTCCGATGCTCTTCGGCTGTAGGTGGTTCTGTTCCGGTGCTACGGACTGCGACCGGGATAACAGGTGAGGGGACATCGCGGTAGGGGCGGTTATATGGAGGGAGGTATCGGTGTTTTTCACACTTGGATGGTTGGCAGCGATTCGCAACCTGCAGCGCAGCACCCTGGCGGTGGTCAGTGTGGCGCTGGCCACGGTGGTATTGGTCTCGGCACTGATCATGGCAGGCGGTGAGCCTGGGGGTGCGCAGTTCGAGACCCGGACGGCCCTGGGCGGAGATATCGTGGTTCTTCCGGAGGCCCTGGTAATTTCCGGCACTTCATCGCCGACGCCAGGGGGGACATGGGAGATGATTCGACGGTCCCCGGACAATCCCGGGCTTTTCGCTTACTTCTTCCCGGAGATTGTCCGGGATGGCATCATGGGCCAGGAATCGGTGTCCCGGGATTTGACGGAGGAGATTCGTGGTGTGGAGGGTGTTCTCTACGTGACGCCGTACCGGACGATCCCTGCGAGGATGGTCAGCGATGATTACACCTGGTGGGTGCAGATCCGGGCCCGGGATCCGGTCGTCGATGAACACTATAGCCTGTCATCTGCGGTCGTCCAGGGGCGCATCCTGGGTCCTGGTGACCAGGGAGAACCGGTGTGCATGCTCGAGAACTACATCATCCGTGGCGGTGGCCCCGAGGCTGAAACCTACGGTTATGATCGCTGGGACGGTGTCCGGGCCGTGATGGTCCAGGGGGGGCCGTCACTTCGAGCGGATGCATCGGTGGCCCCAGGAGATGCTGTCCACCTGGTGCTGCCTGGGGAACGAGATGCCGTGCAGGGGCCTGAGGTTACCCTCGATGTGGTGGGGACCCTGGCGTTTACCGCCGGGCGCATCAGTTGGCTTGGCAGTAACCTGACCCCGGCCGGGCTTCGTTCTGTCGTGCGCTTTGCCGATGATGACCCACCTCCTCCCGGCCGCTACATCGAGGAGATCCTGCATTTTTCCCTGCCGGAGATCTGGGTCAGCGAGGAGACGTTTGACGGGCTCCTTGCCCAGTCCGGGGGCGGCTCCTGGGCCGAGGTCACGGAGTACCTGGTCGTGGTATCCGATCTGTCCCGGGTCAACGTGGTGGCCGATCAGATCCGGGAGGCGACGCCGGGCGCCACGGTCATGAC
>SKXF01000160.1 GCA_007128555.1 Clostridia bacterium
ACCAACTCGGAGTACGACATGGTGACCTCAAACGGCAAGATCCTGCTCGAATACGACCCCGGTCGCGAGGTGGGGGTGGACTTCGAGGCCAGGACCTCGAATGGAAAGATCAAGGTTGGCTGGGACGATGTCGAATACGAGATCGACAACGTCCGGGGCAAGCGGCGCACCCACGTTAAGGGCAAGACGGCCGGATTCGACAGCAAACCCGTGAAATTGCTGGTCAATCTCAAGACGTCCAACGGTGCAATATCGATTGGCGGGGCCGATCCTGCCCGCTGAGTGGATGACGCACTCCCGCCCTGGTTCTTCTGGGGCGGGATGTTTATTTGCATCGATCTGGATTATCTGGGGTAAATTGCGGTATTGTCATGGCAGAGCAACATATTGATGGTAGTGGGGGGATGGAAGTGGTTAGGAAACTGCAGCGATCCAGACGACAGCGAGCCATCTGCGGTGTGTGCGGCGGCGTCGCCGAATACTTTGACGTCGATGTCACACTGATTCGCCTGTTGTGGGTGGCTTTCATACTACTTGAGGGTGCCGGCTTCATTCTATACATCGCTGCCTGGCTGATCATTCCCGAGGAGAGAAAGGAGGGGTAACATGGTCAGACGTTGGTTTCTGAATGTCGTTATCCTCATGATCCTGGCGTACTTACTCCCCGGTGTGAACTATGCGGGTGTCATCCCGCTCGTAACGGCCGGTGCGATCCTCGGCCTGGCGAATGTGTTCATCCGCCCCCTGCTGCTTCTCATTGCCTTGCCGTTGAACATGATTACCTTCGGTCTTTTTACGCTTGTTGTGAGCGGTTTCATACTGTGGCTGACCGCCTATTTCGTCCCGGGCTTCTCGATTGCGAGCTTCGGAGTGGCCTTTGTTGCGGCTCTCCTGTTCACTGTCACCAACCTGGTTCTAATGGCTGTTCTGGGTGACCGTCAATGATCCTTGTTGCGCCCGACAGCTACAAGGGAACCCTGACGGCGGCGGAGGCTGCCGTTGCCATCGTGGAGGGGTTTGGCCTGGGCTGGCCAACGTTGGAATGCGTCGCCCTGCCCCTGGGAGATGGGGGCGATGGCACTCTGGCTGCCCTGATGTCGGCTGTCGGAGGCGTCGCTCAGTCCGTTGGGGTCAACGATCCCCTCGGGCGGCCGATTGAGGCGACGTACTGCATCCTGGAGGACGGCACGGCTCTTCTTGAGATGGCCGCTGCCTCAGGCCTGACGCTACTCCGGGGTGAGGAGCTGGATGTTCTACGGGCGTCGACCTGGGGCACAGGACAGCTCCTGGATGCTGCCAGGAGGCGCTCCAGCACCCTTGCCCTGGGAATCGGGGGCAGTGCCACGGTCGACGGTGGACTCGGGATGGCCAGGGCCCTCGGTGTCCGGTTTCTTGATGCCCAGGGTGCCGAGGTCACCGGACCTGCGCACATGGAAAACATCATCGACATCGACACTGCGGGGCTCTCGCCTGGCTGGGCTGGGGTGACACTGCGGGTCATGTGTGATGTGGACAACCCCCTCAACGGGCCCAGGGGAGCAGCCAGGGTCTTTGGCCCCCAGAAGGGGGCCTCGACCGAAGAGGTCCGGGTACTGCAGCGAGGCCTGGCCAATCTCGGGCAGAGGCTGGAGCAGTTCCGCGGCGAGTCCCTTGTGGATGAGCCCGGCGCCGGTGCGGCCGGGGGGCTGGGCGCGATGCTGCGGGGGCTTCTGGGTGCGGATCTTCTACCGGGAGCTGAGGTGGCCCTCGACCTGGTCGGGTTTGACCGCATGCTGGAGCCTGATTGCGATCTCGTCGTGACCGGCGAGGGGCGGCTGGATCGGCAGACGCTCAGCGGTAAGCTGCCGCTGGCCGTCTCCAGGAGGGCCCGGAGGCGGGCTGTTCCGACCGTTGCGCTTCCGGGGAGCCTGGAGGTGGAGGCCGAGGAGGCTCTGCGGGCTGAGTTTGATGCCCTGGTACCGGTGCAGCCCCCTGAAGGCAACGATGTTGACGTTACCCCTCCCCATCTCTTGCTGCGCCTGACCGCGGCACGCGTGGCCGCCTGCCTCAGGGTGGGCCTGTCTATGAGAGGACGTGGATCTTGATACCTGGACGAGGTTTTCCCGTCTTTGTCACCCGGAACCTACCCGGGCCCGGGCTGGAGATTTTGCGCAAACACTGCGATGTGAACGTGTGGCCCCGGAGGCTGCCCCCTACCCGGGCAGAACTGCGTGAGGGGATCTCGGGCGCCGCCGGTGTCCTTACCCTGATCACCGACGCGGTGGACGGCCAGATGATGGATTCAGCCCCAGATCTGCGGGTGATCAGCAACTACGCCGTAGGCTATGACAACATCGATGTGAACGCCGCCACGGAGCGGGGTATTGCCGTGACCAACACCCCAGGAGTCCTGACCGAGGCGACCGCGGACTTCGCCTTTGCCCTGCTGATGGCTGCAGCGAGGCGGGTCGTTGAGGGAGATCGAGCCCTGCGCCAGGGACAGTGGCTCACCTGGGAGCCGGACTTTCTCCTGGGGAAGGATGTGCACGGGGCCGTACTCGGGATCGTCGGGCTCGGGAGAATCGGCAGGGCCATTGCGAACCGGGCCGCCGGTTTTGACATGAGACGGGTCTATTTTGATGTCAATCGCAAGCTGGAGG
>SKXF01000201.1 GCA_007128555.1 Clostridia bacterium
ATGTGCCACCCCGAGGCAATCGCGCAGGTCAGGTCCTACATCGATCAGATGCAGACCGACTGAGAAACTCCGAGTGAATAGGAGGAGCACATATGATCATCGTAGGTGAGAGGCTGAATGGGCAGTTTGGGGATGTTGGCAGGGCGATACAGACCAAGGACAAGAAGGTGATCCATGACCTGGCCCTGGAACAGCTGGAGTCAGGGGCAGATTACCTGGATGTAAACGTGGGAACGGCCGTCGCAGCGTCGGAAAAGGCGGAGGCAATGATGTGGCTTGTGCAGACCATCCAGGAGGCCACGGATGCGCCTCTGGCCATTGACACGCCCATTGATGCTGTTATGCGAGCCGGACTATCGGTCGTGAAGAATCCGCCCATGATCAACTCCACCAACGCGGACCCGGAGCAGCTTGCCGCATACATCGACCTGGCCCTTCAGTACGATGCCGACCTGATCGCCCTGACCATGGACAAGGGCGGTGTTCCCAACGATGTTGCAAAGCGCATCGAGCTCGGAGCCAATATCGTGGTCGCGGCCATGGAGGCGGGTCTTCCCTTCGAGAAGCTCTACATCGATCTCGTGGCCCTACCCGTAGGGGCGGCACAGCCCCAGGCGGGCATCATGCTGGAGGCTCTCAGGCAGATGCAGGGTGTTGCTGATCCGTCCCCCCACTTTATCGTGGGCCTGAGCAACATCTCGCAGAGCACCGTCGAGAGAAGCCTGCTGAACCGGACCTTCCTGGTGATGTGCATGACCAGTGGGCTCGATGCGGCCATTGCCGATCCGATGGACACCGAACTGATGGATGCCATGATCACGACGGAGCTTTTGTTGAACCGACAGATTTATAGCGATTCCTTCCTTGCTGCCTATCGCAGCAGCAAGTGACAGATCGTCTTTGAAAAGGAGTAGGTGATCCAGGCCCGGGAGCGCTCCGTCACTCGTTCGCAGCCCGTCGTCACAGCACTTGCGACGTAGGTACTAACGTACGAAGGGAGTTGGGGGGAGCAATGGACACCCACTGTACTGTGACCCTTCTACCTGAGGGAGATCCCGCTCAGAGCATCGACTGCTCGCAGGGCGACCGTCTACTCGAGGTATTGCACCGGGCTGGAATGGTCATCAAGACCCTGTGTGGGGGCGCGGGCACCTGCGGTCGGTGCCTGGTCGTCGTGGAAGAAGGCCGGGTTGAATCCATGGATGACGGGGCGACGCTTTCAAAGGAGCAGTTGGATGAGGGCCTGTCGTTGGCCTGCCAGCTGCGGGTCGCCGGCGACGCCACCGTCCGGATCCCGGCCTTCTCACTGCTCACCCAGCATCGCATCCTCCTTGACGGCCCTCCCGACGAACAGCAGACCCTGCTGTCGGATCAGACAGAGGACATCGAGGAGCGCATTGCCCCTGACCCGTTGTATCAACGTCATATTCTCAGCATGGAGCCGCCCTCCCTCGTCGACAATACCCCGGACCTTGATCGGGTGCGCCGGGAACTGGCCGCGGTCACCGGGCAGGTGCATTTCTCCATGGGACGTCCGCTGCTGTCTCGCCTCGCTGCACAGCTCAGGGACGGCGACTGGGACGTCTCCGTTTCATGGACCGACCTTTTCACCCATGGTGAGATCGCCGAGGTGGCTTTCGCGGACGCAGAGGAGCCCATCTATGGACTCGCAGTTGATATAGGCACGACGACGGTGGTGGCCCAGCTGGTGGATCTGTCCACGGGCACCGCCCGGGCCGTGCGAGGTGAATACAACCGGCAGGCGAGTTTCGGCGACGATGTCATCGCCCGGATCAACCATGCCAGCCATACTTCGGGCGGCATCGAGGACCTGCACCGGGCCGTCGTGGAGACGATCAACCGCCTGATCGACGAGATGCTCGCAGAGACCGGCGCGGACCCGGACCAGGTCCGGGTCATGGTCTGTGCCGGCAACACAACCATGATTCACACGCTCTGGGAACTGGATCCCAATCCCATTCGCAGGCACCCCTACACGCCCACCGTCGGGGCACCACCCCCCGTCCGGGCTTCAGATCTCAACCTTAGGGCACACTCCGACGCCTGGGTCTTCGCCCTGCCTGCCGTTGGGAGTTTCGTTGGCGGAGACGTGGTCGCCGGGGTCCTTGCCACCGGGATCAGTCATACAGATGAGATGACCCTGTTCATTGATATCGGAACGAACGGCGAGATCGTCCTTGGCAGCGGAGACTTTCTCATGGGCTGTTCTGCCTCGGCCGGCCCCGCCTTCGAGGGCGGTGGCATATCCTGTGGAACCCGGGCCGTGGACGGAGCCATCGAGGGCGTCCAGATCTCACCCGGGGGGGAGGAGGTCTACTGCCAGACCATAGGTGACAGGCCTCCCGTCGGATTGTGTGGGACGGGCCTGATCGATACGCTTGCTACGCTGGAGCAGGTCGGGGTCATCAACCGTTCAGGCCAGTTCAACTCCCAGCTCGATACGCCGAGATTGCGCAGCAGGGGAGAGGACCAGGAGTTTGTCCTGGTGTGGGCCGAGCAGGCGGGGATCGACCGGGACATTTCCATAACCTCGGCCGACATCAGCAACCTGATGCGGGCCAAGGCCGCGGTTTACGCCGCCATCAAGATGCTCCTCAACAATCTTTCCATGCAGGAAG
>SKXF01000116.1 GCA_007128555.1 Clostridia bacterium
CCTCGATTCTCACGGCCTTACCCTCGGTCAATGCAGAGGCAATCTTCGCATGGGCAGAACGTAGTATGCGGTGAAACGTGGGGCGCGAAACCTGCATGCGCTCTGCACAATCTGCATGATCCAATCCCTCCAGGTCCTTGAGACGCATGGCCTCCAGCTCATCAATGCTCAGCCGGACCTCCTCGAGGTCTGCCATCGGCACTCCGGCTGGCTTGAAACGATCATGGGGTGGAAGGAACTCCACGGTTCTTCGCTTCTGCGGCCTGGGCATCTCGCACCTCCTGTCTCGAACCGATATCGGCGATCCGGATTGTTGATGTTGGCAAACCTCAGGGGAGGTCGATGATCCGGCTCCTGTCACCTCCGCGACGACCGCCACCTTGAGACTCAAGGGGATGAACAGCCGTATGTTTCTCTATTACTGCCCGTTGAGCCAGAGATAAGTCAAGTAGGTGTTTCTGACCCTCGTGATGTACTCACGGGTCTCTACGAACGTAATCGCGACGGGGAAGCCCCGTTCATCGGAAGCCAGGGAAGAACCAACCCACCTCTGCACGTTGCCAGGGCCCGCGTTGTAAGCTGCGAGGGCCCTGTCCAGGTCCCCTCCAAACATGTCGAGCATCGCCCGCAGGTAGAAGGCACCGAAGCGAATATTGATCTCCGGATCGAACAGGTCCCCGACTTCGAAGTCAGCACCCTTCCGGGCGGCAATGTCTCTCCCCGTGGAAGGCATGATCTGCATCAGCCCCCGGGCCCCCGCCCACGAGACGACCGCAGGGCGATAGCGGCTCTCCTCGCGCATGACGGCCAGCAGAAAGTAAGGGTCGAGGTCATAGTCCGCGGCGGCACGAATCACCAGGTCCTCGAAGGGAAGAGGATAGGCGAGTCTGTATGCCCGGGGGCTGGGATGGGTCTGCAAGACCATACTCCCCTGGGCGACAGCAGCTGGGAAATCCTCCATTTCAAGATACCACTCACCAAGGGCGAGCCGTTCGGAAGAGGAGGCCCGGCTCCGGCCGATCGCCAGCTCCAGCTGTGCCAACACCTCGCGATCGCTGGCGCGGTAGGCCTCCACCCTATCGAGGAATCGAGGGGAGGCAACTTCCGGATCGTCTGCTACTGTCTCCCAGTGGGCGTCCTCTCCCAGGCGTTCCATCCAGGCCGGGTGGACCCTCAGATATTCTGCAAACTCCTCGGCCCCTTGATCATCTTGGTCCGAAAGAAGGACGTATGCTCGAAAGGCAGCATCGTCCTGCAGGACGCCCGGTTCCCTCCCCAACTCCATGTATACAGAAAGGGCCTCCGCGAGATGCCCGAGCTCCTCCCAGAGGCGCGCCCCTCGCCAGCGCGCCTCTGGTTCGGGGGCAGAAACAAAAGCAGCTGCTGCGTCTTCAGCAAATCCCTGTTGCTCCAGGATGATTCCGCGACGATAGGCACCCCGCTCGCCCAGTTCGGTGTAAAGATCGAGGGCATCGCTCACGTGTCCCGCCACCTCCAGGCTGCGGGCCAGCCACCATCCCATGTCGGAGTCCGACGGGGTTCTCTCGTAGTAGTCTCGCAAGCCGGGTCGGGCTTCATCGTACCGCCCCATGCCTGCGAGGGCCCTCAGGTAAGGCCGCTCCATTTCCTCCCAATCGGCGCCAGGAGGGGCCTCCTCGACCTCCCTGACCGCGTCCTCGTAGAGCCGGAGGTCCACCAGCTCTTTCGCCAGTGCTTCTGGACCTATGAGGCGGCGCAGGGACTCAAGGGCCCGGTCATCCGGGAGAACTTTGAGCAACTGTTCCGCGGCCTCAGGGTACCGGCCTGCCTCCTCCAGGAAGGTGGCCAACTCCCTGCGCAGGGCCGATGATTCGTGCAGCGACAAGCCGCGAAGGTAGAGGGGCAGGGGATCCCCACCCTCGTCGCGATGCCTGCGTGCCAGGGCAACACTGGCCTGGTAACCCACCGCATCATCCCGCCGGGAAAGATCCAGGAGCTCCTCGCCACCTTCCAGCACAGAACCTGCCAGGATCCTCTCCAGCATCACGGCGTATCGCAGGTCGTCGGGTACCTCCTCCATCGGGCCAGGCTCCTCCTCGGGGGGTAGCTCGGGAAGAAGCAGCCCGGACCCACGATCTGTTGCGATATAGATGCCGGCAATGAACAATCCCCCAAGCAAGATTGCGATAACCATCACCACGACGATCCCCCTCGTGGCGTATCCCCTGCTCGTCATTGCACCCTCCAACACGTATGCTGGCAACCACAGGCCACTGTGGCCTCTCCTGGCGCTCTCTCACTATGGGCCGGACCGAGACACATTGACAGATCGCCCGCGGTTGGGCTACTTCCAGCAGACCAGGCGAGCTTCAGCCATGACCACGCATGGGGCCCGGGAGCAATGCCGATAAAGAAATGGCAGATCACCTACGCGCCTGCAGGTTTCTCTTCAGGTCATCCATCTCCCAGCCAAAAACCAGTACGTCCATCTCGTTGCCGGCCACGGTCTGCGTACAGGTGTGAACGACCTCACCGCCAAGACTCCAGTAGAATTGTGCGAAGGGATTGCTCTTCCAGCACCAGATTACAACCGAAGCGTAGTCCATGCCAATGAGCCAATCGGTCGCTCTGTGCATCAGCCGGGTTCCTATACCCTGTC
>SKXF01000059.1 GCA_007128555.1 Clostridia bacterium
AGTAGACGGCGTTGATGAGAAACATTACGGTCGTGGGGTCGATGTCATCGTCGACGATCTCCTCGATTCGGTCCCGGGTCTGCTCCTTCACCCAGTTGTTGATGATGGACGAGGCTTCTGGATCGTCGAAGTCGAGGTCCTGGATCGTGGCTTCGTAGAAGTGCTGATTTCTCTGCAGGAAGTCCTCCTTGAAGGGGAGTCCTTCCCGGGCCCAGATGGAGTTTGCAATGTCCAGCTGCACTGCTGGGTCTGGGTTTTGCAGGATGGTGCGGAGTTTTGCGAAGGCCTGGTTCACTGCCTCGAGATCCATATCAGCGATCTGCAACACGTCGGCCATGGCTTCCTGTGTCTGGCCATCGGCTCCGTTGTAGGTCATGGCGAGGGCCAGGCTTATGCTGGTCGGGGAGATGAAGATGTTTTCACCGGGCTCTTCCCTGGTGAGTTCTGCAAAGAGGTTAAAAGCAAACCTGGTGTTGGCCGCCACAAGCCCCTCGTCCACGTGTTCCGATGGTGGTGGAAGCCCGAGGGCGGAGTCTTGCGTACCGAAGTACATGAAGGCCGCCAGGGCGACTGCTACTACCACCAGTGCAAGTATTCTTGTTCTCGTTTGCACCGACGATCACTCCTTCCAATGTACACGGTAATGACTGCACGAGGCAAAAAAAGTTCCCGTGTGTGCGTTGCAGTGGGCGGGGGCTGGGCTTGGTCTGTCGCGGTGGCAGGTTCACCGCATGGTGCATGATCGAACGAGGAGCTGGCGCTTTCGACACGGGGGCATCGCGTTGACCGCAAGGATTCCAGGGGGTTCTTCAAGGACCCTGTCGGTCAGACCCCTTGACCCTGCACATCCCTGTTATTGAGCCAGATGCCAGCAAGGCGTGACCCATACCGTACATTAGGTGAGAATGTTGAATAAATGTTTGCCTTGTAGCGTATGATCAGATATAATTAACGTGTAATATTCGCAATAACATGGTGGGGGTGAGGAGTGTGTCCCTGGATTCTGCAGCGGTCAGCGAACTCCTGAAAGAAGTCGAGGAGCAACAGGTTCACTTCATACGATTGCAGTTCATCGATATTACAGGCCTTCCAAAGAATGTTGAGATTCCTGCGAGCATGTTGCCCAGCGTCCTGGAGAACAACATTGCATTTGATGGTTCGTCGATTGAAGGCTTCGCCCGCATCTTTGAGTCGGATATGTACCTCAAGGTTGACCCGGGTACCCTTGCAATCTATCCCTGGCGTGCCGATTTGATCGAAGGGCCCCTTTCGTCCATCAGCAACGGGCATCGGCGGACAGCCCGGCTCCTATGTGACGTGATCACGCCCGATGGCAGACCCTATCCCGTGGATCCTCGTTATGCACTCCGACGGGCGGTCGACAGGGCAGCAGAACTCGGGTTTTCAGCCTACGCCGGTCCTGAGCCCGAGTTCTTTCTCCTTCACAAGGGTGACACCGGTGCGTCAACCCTCGATACCCATGATTACGGCGGATATTTCGATCTGGCTCCCCTTGATCTGGGTGAGGAGGTTCGGAAAGACATTGTTCTTGCCCTTGCTGCCATGGGCTTCGATGTCGAGACTGCGCACCACGAGGTGGCCGCTGCCCAGCATGAGATCAATTTCCGATACAGCGATATGCTGGATACGGCCGATAAGATCGTGACGTTCAAACTGGTGACCAAGACTGTTGCAGCGTTTCGCGGTCTTCATGCCACCTTCATGCCCAAGCCGATCCGGGAGGAAAACGGTTCTGGCATGCACATTCATCTTTCGCTTTTCCGTGATGGGAAGAACGCATTTTATGATCCGAACCAGCCTTACGCCCTGTCGGACCTGGCTCGACATTTCATCGGCGGCCTGATCGCGCATATCGGGGCCATCACTGCCGTGGCCAACCCGACCGTTAACTCATACAAGCGGCTCGTGCCGGGGTATGAAGCGCCGGTCAATATCTCCTGGGCCCGGCAAAATCGTTCGGCCCTGATTCGAATTCCGGCATCGAATACGCCCGCCACCTCAACCCGGGTTGAACTGCGATCGCCGGATCCTTCATGCAACCCCTACCTGGCCTTTGCGGCCATTTTGCAGGCAGGGCTCGATGGTATCGAATGCCAGACGGAACCCCCGCCCCAGGTTGAGGAGGATATTTACGATATGACGGAGGAGGATCTGCGGACACGGGACATCGGTCTGTTACCCCAATCCCTGGACGAAGCTCTCGATGCCCTCGAAAGTGACGAGGTTGTGACCACGGCCCTGGGCCGTCACATCGTTGACAGGTTCGTTGCCGCCAGGCGGAAGGAGGCTGCCGAGGCACGCCTCGAGGTTACGCCGTGGGAGATTGAGCGCTTCCTTTCCCTGTAGGCAGCCCAGGTATGGAGGGCAAACAGGGCATGGACATATCCAGGATGGTGAACGCGTCGTGACAGAGAGCTGGTGTGCCCCGGACTCTGAGCGGATCGCCCGGGGCACGTGGTGGAGTCGGTGGGGTCAGGGTGTCGCCAGGGAACCCATGAACAGGATGGTGCCGGTCAGATCGTCATGGATGGCGAAGAAGAAGGGCCGGTTCATGTCCATCTGGAATGTCTGGGGTAAGGAAGTAACCCCGAA
>SKXF01000392.1 GCA_007128555.1 Clostridia bacterium
CGAGGGCCATCTTGTCTGATTGGGGCGAAAACCCCACGAACATCAACAGCTCAATCCGGTCACCGTCTTCGCGTGTCATGCGAATATTGGTGATATTTACGCCGCAGGATCCGACGAGCTTTCCAACGGAGCCCAGTAGACCCGGGCGGTCCTGGGCCACCAACCTGATGATCCCGGTGCTGCGCTTCAGGGCCACGTACAGTTCCACGCGCGATAAGAGCGACAGGGAGATCAGGGCGATCGCCGTAGCCCCCAGGGCATGGGAATAAAGCCCCGCACCGGAGGCCAGTCCCAGGGCTGCCGCCATCCAGAGACCTGCCGCAGTGGTCAGGCCGCGCACGGTTGCTCCCTCGCGCAGAATGGTACCGGCACCCAGAAAGCCTATTCCGCTGACCACCTGGGCAGCGATTCGGGCCGGGTCACTCTGCATCACCCCGACATAGCTCCGCGAGACCTCGACGGAGATCATCATGAGCAGCGATGCCCCCACGCACACGAGAATGTGGGTGCGCAATCCCGCAGGACGATCGTGGAGCTCCCGCTCAAATCCCACCAATCCCCCGACGACCATGGCGAAGATTAGCCGAAGGATTGGCTCCACCCCGGCAAATGTCATCGTACCCCTCCTCGATGGAAAACGACCGACTCAATCATACTATGTCGCCCAGGGCAGCTCAGCACCGCCATGAAAAGGGCAGCCACCTGGACAGCAGATGCACACCTGTTCAGGCACGGAATGTTCCGGGCCTCATCCCAGGGCTACTCTGAGCCGATCCAGGTTCATGTTCCCTCCGCTGAGCATAAGCCCGACGCGCTTGCCCCGCAGTTCGTCTCCCAGTTTCAGTGCCGCAGCGGTGGTAGCTGCTCCGGCCCCCTCGGCCACCATGTGGGTGTTCTCAAGGAGAAACCGGATGCCGGCTCGCATACCGTCGTCCGAGACGAGGAGAAAGTCGTCGAGAAGAGCCCGCAGCATCCGGAAGGGAAGCTCGAAGGCAACCCTCGTGGCCAGGCCCTCCGCAAAGGTCAGAATTTCCGGGGTCTGTTGCAGGGTTCCATCTCGCCAGGAGCGATAGACCGCGTCCGCCCCTTCCGCCTGTACGCCAATCAGGCGAATGTCCGGGTTGATGGTCTTGGCCACCAGGCCCCCTCCGGAGGCTCCCGTTCCCGCCCCGACGGGAACAAGCAATACCTCGAGGTCGGGCACCGTTTCCAACAGCTCGAGGGCAGCCGTTGCGACCCCGGCGATCAGGTAGGGCTCATTGGCATTGTGTATGTAGTAGAAGCCCTCGCTCTCCGCCCGCTCCTCGGCCATCTCGCGGCTCTCGTCGAAATCGACGCCCTTGGCGACCACCTCCGCACCCAGCAGCTGCATGGTCCGAATCTTCAGGGGGTTGGTGTTCTCGGGCACATGAACGATGACCCTGGTCCCAAAGGTCCGTCCTGCGTAGGCAATGGACTGCCCGTGGTTTCCGCTCGAGGCCGTGATCACGCCCCGCTCCCTGAACGTCCCGGGCAGTTCCGACATGAGATTTAATCCCCCCCGGACTTTGAAAGCTCCCGTGGGCTGCAGGTTTTCACACTTGACAAAGGCCTCGAAACCGAAGGAATCGTCGAGCAAAGGCGATTGATAGACCGGCGTGGGCCGCAGGTAAGGTGCGATTCTTCGCCTGGCCAGGAGCACGTCCTGGAAGGTGGGCGGTGTGATCTTATCCAGGGGATCGACCATCGTTGTCACTCCCTCTCACGGATGTGTCAGCAGCGCACGGCACAGTGCATAAGACATCCCGTTCTTCTCCTATTATTGCATATGCCCCGAGTATCGTGTAGCGTAAACTCGGGCGGCCCCGCACGTGATTGGCGGGGGGCATTGTCATCTTTCGTCATGCTTTGCATCATCACAGTGAATTCCGCTCGGACAGGAAGTTTTATCATCCCATTTCGCCGGATGCGTCCAGGCTCTCTTTGGGATATACTGAAACTAAATGCTGTCAGGTTGGCCCTGGATCACAGGGCAGCACATAACGAGGGGGTACTGTTCAATGAGAAGACGTGCGATCTGGACCATCGGCATTCTTGTCGCGGCGACGCTTCTGCTCATTGCCGGCTGCGCGCAGGACACCGAACCTGGCACCGAACCCGGCGACGCCGGGCCGAGGGACCCGGTGGAAGTCGTAATTACCCAGGGCGTCGACGTCCAGGGATGGGACATCCACGATCACAACAACACAGCGACGGAGGCCGTGCACACGAATGTATTTGACTACCTCATCTGGCGTGGTGATGACCTCGAGTTCGAGCCGGCCCTGGCCACATCGTGGGAGCTGATGGACGACTTTACCTGGCGGTTCCATCTTCGCGAGGGCGTCACCTGGCACGATGGAGAGTCCTTCACTGCCGCCGACGTGAAGTTCACGCTGGAGCGCATCGCACATCCGGAAACCGGAGAAGGCCTTCGAGAGCATAACCAGTACCGCCAGATCAAGGAAGTCCGGATCATGGATGATCACACCGTAGATATTGTGACCCACGACCGGGAACCGGTTCTTCTCAACCGTCTCTGCCGCCTGGGGTCCTCCATGCTGCCGAAGCATTTCTTCGATCGGTACGACA
>SKXF01000403.1 GCA_007128555.1 Clostridia bacterium
CGCTAAAGAGAACCCTCCCACGTGCCCGCCAATGAAGGATTTGAGATCATCCTGGGCAAGGCCTGCGGGCACGTGGCGGCGGTTCACAGAATACATTCTTAAACTGGATCTGCCGAGAGCTCTCTTTCACCGCCCAATGGCCAGATGAAACTCCCTGTCCGAGCTCAGCTCGGCCCGCAGTCGCCGGAGACTCTCGGTACGCACCTGGGAGATCCGGGACGGCGACAGTTCTAGCACCTCGGAAATCTCCCCCAACGTCAGTTCCTCGTAGTAGCAGAGGGTTATGACTAATTGCTGTTGTGCATTCAGTCTTCCTATGGCATCTGCAATCCGATCCCTTTGCGTCCTCCAGACGGCCTCCTCAAAGGGATCACTCGCCCTTTCATCAGGGACCGATTTCAGCAATGTGTCGAGATTGGAAGCGTCTTCTGCTGCATGGGCCTCATCAAGATATATCATCTTCATTTTCGCTATATGTAACGAAACCTGTCGTAGCCTCTCCACAGTAATTCCCAGGTACAGCGCCATCTCCCCCTCGGTCGGTTGTCGCCCGAGGGTGGTCCTGAGGGTGTGGTTAGCATCATGGATCTCGCGTCCCCTCCGTCGCAGCGATGCGGGGACCCAGTCCATTTTCCTCACACCATCAAGGATGGCACCCCGGATCCGTATGACGGCGTACGTCTTGAACTTGATCTTCTTGTCCAGGTCAAACTTGCCCATGGCATCCATCAAACCAAATATGCCGTAGGTCTCCAAGTCCGACGGCTGGACCTCTGCCGGCATGCCCATGGCGAGCTGCCCACAGATGTGCTTAACTAGTGGAAGGTAGTTGAGGATCAGACGCTCTCTCGCTTCCTGGTCGTCCCTCTCCTTGTATGCCTTCCACGCCTCTGCCATGTCCCCCAGGTGATCATAGACTCCCCTTTTCACGACATTCTCCCCCTTCGTACAGCAATCGAACACTGCAGCCACCGAGGTTTTCCGAGCAGCATCCGATGTGAGGCCGCGGGCCCGGACTCACATCGACGTCTGTGGCGACACTGTTGTCGCTGCTCGGCAATAGCGAAGGGCTCATCGTGCACGGATGCGCAGGGGTGATATGGGCTCTCAACTGTGAAGAAGCATTATGTTTGCACCTGTCGAGGTCGAACCCAGCACTGCAGGCAAGGTTGTCAGGTTTTGTGACATGAACCATCCCCGCTGCACAACCCATTGGTACTGCAGGGTGTTCCCGGTCACATCGACTGTCTGACCCGCACGTCTTGCAGCAGCAACCCATCAAAACATCCGCCTCCCGGTCAGCTGGAGGCGGTGTCCTCGGGATCCATATGTTCATGGAGGGAGAAAGAACCGACAAAAAAGAAGTTCTTCGGCAACCCGGCCATCTTAGCCAGTGATTCTGGCCTTAGATCCTCGGCTTTGCGCCTCCAGCTTTCGCTGAATTTGCCCTTTCGGAACATGTCCGATCTATTTAATTGTTTGGCTTGTACGAACCGGCCAAGGCCCGCTGTGGACAAGAGTAAACTCTCATCTTATTTGACTAAACACCATTAACACATGATTGTCAAGTACTTTCTCCATTATTATTGCATCAATTTCTCAGGATTACTCACAATTCAACAAGAGATGGGCCCAACTACCACTATCTACTGTTACGCTGAAATTAACACAGATTCCAAAGATGAGGGGTCGCCCATCCCTGTAGCCGCCTACACCTCCCTGTTGACTCCACTCCCCTCCACTTTCCCATCACCATACGATTGAAACACAGGCCTACCAGACCACAGCACCACCTGCACTCGACACCTTGTAGTACACACATAGGCACAAAGGTAGTAGGAATGGGGCCTCATGGCATGGGAATAATTCCTACGAGGTACTCCTGTGGGTTTGAACATCGAGAAGGAGTGGAGGTTGCTTCAGTTCCGGGGCTCACAGAATAGCATGCTGCTGGTGGGTGGTGTCTGTTCGTAAACTGAGGGGACCCTTCCTGCCCTGCATCTCTGCGCCGATGCCTCAGAAATGGCCCCAAACACCTATCATCTGTCGAACACAGGTTAAAGGATGGTCGATGATCAGCAAGGGAAACACCGCTGGAGCAGGCACGAAACGAGAAGGAGAATCGCCTGTAATCGAGAAAGACTCGACATGCGGGTGACTCCTTCCAATGAGTGATTACATGCACAGAGATGATCTCTATTCCCGCAATACCCAGTCGGAATGAAACGATGAGGAGGTGAGACGATGCCAGCCAAAAAAGGTGAAGTTTACGAATGCGACAAGTGCGGCAATGTCATCAAGGTCTGCGAAGGCGGCGGCGGGACCCTGGTCTGTTGCGGCCAGCCGATGGATGTGAGGAAATAGATCGGCCATAGTACAGGGCCCGCTGATACCCCTCACGGGCCCTGTACGTTAACGTGGACCTGACACCAGGGGAGCCAGATCCACGAAGCGTGACGGGGCCGTATCACGGCTCAGAGGAAGATCTCCGGCCCCAGCTTTTCCCTGACAATATCCAGAATGTCCAGCTCCATGGAATCGATGATTCGGTCCCACTTGTCAGGCGTTATCTCGTGGCCGTCAATGGTGACACAGAAACCGGTA
>SKXF01000231.1 GCA_007128555.1 Clostridia bacterium
AACGGCCGGGCAACAGGGTAGGAACCTGTGACGATGTTGTCAACCGTAGGTTCGGCACCCTCCACTGCAACGGCCCATACCGTATCATCGAGGGCAGCCACCGAGATGTAGCTAACGGCATTGGGATCTCCAGCAACCGTCGTCTTGCAGGCACCCGTTGAGTTCTGCACAATGACGGAGGGACCTATCTGATCATCTCTCATCACGATCTCCTCGAAGGCCCCGCGGGTACCTGATCCTTCCTCCCTGGTCACCGGGATGATCTCGCCACCGGAGCCACCCACTTCACTCCAGTTCAAGATTTCGCCGGCAAAGATCATGCAAACCTGCTCCAACGTCAGCTCCGTGACATCGTTGGAGGGATGAACGACGATCGCAATTCCGTCGATCGCTATCACGAATTCGATGAGGTGTTTTTCGTCCTCCCTGAGTTCTCGCGAAACGGCCCCAATCTCTGCAGCTCCGTCCGCTGCAGCGCGAACCCCTGCACTGGACCCGCCGCCCTGAACACTCACATTGGTGTTGGCGTTTGCATCCGTGAATGCTTCAGCCAGGAGCTCCGAAACGGGCTGCACGGACGTCGAACCAGCCACCGTGATGGAACGTTCGGTCGCCCCGCATCCGGAGACGAACAATACAAGGGCAGCTGCCACAGTGAGAATGAGGATCTTCTTCATCATCAACAACCTCCCTTACCTTAATACGCACTCGAACCGTATCCACTGACACAATAACACCCGGGAGGACTTGCTGAGCTAAAGAAGTGTAAAAGCCATGACAAAGCTGTGTAAAGGTTGGATGATCCCCGGATGCCCTTACGCGGCAAGAACTCACCCGGAAGACAAACCATTTCCACGCAGCCCACCTCAAGAACCTTCAGGTAAACGGGCCCGAACGAGGCCACGGCTCCATGCGGTGGGATGGCCATGCAGGTGGAAGGAAGGCTGACAGACAGGGAAGCGAAGGCGCTACATTCGCCTGATACGCGACGCTTATTCCCCACATTGCCCCGTGTAGAAAGCGACGACTAGTAGATCCCTCTACTTCTCGAGGGAGTTCGCGTCCCATCGGTGTCCGAACCAAGGTTTTGAGGGGATGCCACAAGAAAGCGAAACCCCCATTCTGCTGAGTAGCAATGGGTTAAATAGCCTATGTGCCCCGGGAGGGATCGAGCCTCCGGACCGTTTGATCAGAAGCCGCTCCTCCTCATGCTCTGATGAATGGCGCACTGACCACTCCACTCGTTGGAATGCGGCACCTCATCCGAAGGCCACCTCGCGCCTTCCCATGTGAAGCTGTCCTGCCCGTGGCAAGATGGAAGCACAGAACATGGTGCCGTCTCTACCCCAGCTCAGTACAGATGGCAGAAGGAGGATGGCTGCTGCCGCAACCGTTACCCCGCGCGAAACCGCCGGACGGGAAAACGATCCCAGCCGGATCGGATGCACTGCAGCAAACTCAGGGAAGGGAAAGTGGTAGCGGAACCCTGGATCATGATCCTGGTGGATCTTCAATGCTCCTGAGCAGATATGGGCACGCGCTGTCGATTCAGAAACATCCGGAGCCACAAGGTTCTTACCCTGCTAACCAACCGGACGATCTTCTACGATATGCCAGTTAGGCCTAACCCTCACACTCATTCCCCGGTTCAGAGCCAGGGCGACCGGGAGGGCATAATTTTTCCAGATCAATGGAGCCGTCCACGATGCTCTTCAAGGTGTCCACATAAAGTCGGTGTTCCTGGACCAATACTCGGTCCCTCAGTTCGCTTACAGTGTCATCAGGATAGACAGGTACCTCCACCTGGGCAACGATCGGACCTTCGTCGTAGTCCTCGGTAACCAGGTGAACCGTGGCACCGGTGACGGAATCGCCGGAGGAGAGAACGGCCTCATGCACTCTGTCACCCCACATCCCCTTCCCGCCGAACTTGGGGAGCAACGCAGGATGCGTATTGAGAATCCGCCCCCAATATGCTCGCAGAACTTCCGGACCCAGCTTCTTCATATACCCAGCAAGCACCAGCAGGTCAACTTCCTCCTGCAGCAATACCTCCACCATGGCTCGGTCCAGGTCCTCGGGCGCAGGGTGCGTCTTTCCGTTCAGCACGCAGGATCGCACCCCTTCCCTTTCGGCCCTCTTCAGCACCCGTGAGCCGGAGTTGTTGCTGATGACAAGTACGGGATCAGCCTTCAGTTCCCCCGCCTTGCAGGCATCGACCACCGCCTGCATATTGCTGCCGTTGTGAGAAGCCAAGATACCGAGTCTCACCTCATTCACCCCTTCATAAGCGGCCAGGAAACCCGACCAGAATACCGTCAATCGCCAGAGATCATCGGTGCTAGCGACGTGTCCCCTGAAACACGGCCGAACGCACAAAGCTCCACCGATGGCCTAGGATGCGATAGGCCTGACGCTACTGCACAGATTCGCGAACGACGATCGGGGTCCTGCTGTGCCTGGTTGATTTGTCGTGGATATCTGGATCCAACCTGACTCTGAGCCCGTCCTGCCATCCGGCTGGAGCCTACGGACAGCTGCCTGCGTGTGGGTTCCGGCCGCATGGGCAATGGGTAAGGCAGCCCCATCGCCCAGGGGC
>SKXF01000024.1 GCA_007128555.1 Clostridia bacterium
CCGGCCATGGAAAAGCTTTTTGCGGGCGACTGGAAAAAGGGATCGGTGCCGGAAATGTGGGACGGGAAGACCGCCTCCCGGATCGTGAAGGCACTGCTGGAGTCTGCGGAGATAGATGTCAGGTTGAAATACGACGCCACCAGCCGGGTGATTCTGGGCCCGGGATCGGTAAACCCATGGTCTGGGGCCAGCGTTTACGTGCTGGAGTCCGACTTCAAGACGGCCCAGCAGCTGCTTGACGAGGCCCTCGAGGAGAGCAGCGAGGAGGAGTCCGAATGTGACTGCGACGGAGAGTGACCGGGGCTGGTACACGTACCTGCTGGAGTGTGCGGACGGCAGTCTTTACACCGGGATCTGCACCGATCTCGGCAGGCGGTTTGCCGAACACTGTCGGGGCGAGGGGGCGAAATACACCCGGGCCTTTCCCCCGCGCAGGATGCGTGCTGCCTGGTCGCTGCCCGATCGAAGTGCGGCCTCGCGACTTGAATATGCCCTCAAGAAAATGAGGCCCGAACAGAAGTGGGACATGGCCCGGGGCGGGCCGCCACCTCTGCAGGGCCTCCCGGCCGCGGGCCGGGTGTCCGGCAGCGAACTTCCGGGAGGGGCCGGGTGAGGCTTCCGGCCCATGCGAGCCGTGGATTCTGGATGACCAGGCTACGATCCAGCCGCAGCATCCGGGCCGTCTCGCCCCTCGGCCTCCAGGTACCGCCGTGCCTGCAGGCAGAACCGATCCAGCCGTCCAAGGAAAACGGTCATGGATGACCGATCAAGATCTCCCCGTTGCATCCTCCTGCAGTCGAGTGAGAGCTCACGTGCTAGTCGGTAGAGATGATTCCTGCTGCAATAAGGTGATATATGTTGACTGATATCAATGATTGTCATCACGTCTCGCACTTGCTCACGATACCTCCCTATTAAGTGTGCAAGTCGTAGATTACCATGTTGGCGCTCGCATGACCAGTGGTTTCCGGAGAGGCTGGGGATGGGCGCCTTGATCGGGTATAATCGGACCGGAGGTGATAGGGCATGTCGACGGGCTGGGGACGTGTGATTTCGCGCCTGGGCATACAGGCGTGCCGGATCCTGGTGGATCTCCAGGTCCAGGGCGCGGACCGGGTGCCATCATCGGGTCCGGCCATCATCTGCCCAAATCATCTCAGCGTGATCGATCCCATGCTCCTGACCTGGGTACTTGAGCGAGAACCCGTGTTCTGGGCCGCTCGTTACCTGTTTGACATCCCCCTGCTGGGCTGGATCCTGCGCCAGGGCGGAGTGTTGCCGGTCCAGGGCACCCGGGCCTCCCTGGAGGCCGTTCGACAGACCTGCAGGTTGCTGAACGAGGGGGGGGTGGCCGTGATGTTTCCCCAGGGCGGAGTCCGTCCGCCAGGCGAGAAGATTCTTCCCCACCGGGGCGCTGCCTTTGTTGCCATTCAGACGGGAGCGCCGCTGATACCGGTCGCCCTATTCGGCTCCGACCGGGTGCTGCCCGTCGGACAGTATCGGCCGCGGAGGGGGCGGGTTCAGATCCGTTTCGGCGAACCCCTCGTGGGGTTTCAGAGCGTCTCGTCTTTGAACCAGGCCCTGGGGGAGCGAACCGATGAACTGCTCGGGATCCATCCAGGGGAGGGCGTATGCCCTGGGTTGTAACAGTTCTTTCACATTCTCGGCAAAGACCCGTAGCTTCTGCAGGCTATGCTGTTAGCAGGAGATTGCAGATGCTACGGAAGGAGTGATGATCGTGAACAGGAGGACAATGCTGGTCCTGGTCTTGCTTGCCCTTTTGGGAGTGGGCGTCGCAGGGGGATGTGCATCGTTACTGGAGGCAAGGGAACCGGGGGATACACCCGATATCACTCCGGAGCTGCCCTCCGATGAGGTGGAGATTATCCTGTATTTCTCGGACTGGCAGGCACAGCACGTGATCCCCGAACGGCGCTCGGTGACCGTCACCGATGCGGGGGCTCTACCGGAAGAAGTCGTCCGGCAGCTGCTCAGGGGGCCCACGGATCCCCATTTGAACCCAACCCTACCTGGGAACGTACAGGTGCTGTCGGTGGAAGTAGAGGGCGACATTGTCTACGTCAACTTCACGAGGGAGGTCGAGGGGATTGCAGGCACTGCCGGGCAGACCATGGCAGTGCAGTCCCTGCTGTTTGCCCTGTCGGAACTAGAGGGCATTGAGCGGATACAGCTGCTGGTCGAGGGCAGGAAGTCCCTGGAGTTTGCCGGCCATGGTGTCATTGAAGAGCCTTTGGTGAGGGAACGAATCCTGACTTACCCGGTGTTCCTGGACGAGGAGCGCGCCGAGTGGCTACAGGAGCGGGCTGACGGGGGCTTTGAGACCTTTCGCATGGATCCCCTTGAGGTTGCCGCCTTTGACGGCCGGATGGCCGGTTTCACCTCCGACGACGCCTTCGTGCTCGAGGATCTCGATGAAAGCGCCGGCACGGCCCTCGTGACCGTTGAGCGCGACGGGGAAGAATACGTCATCGAGCTGGTGCAGCCGGTGCGTACGGGAGACGGAGGCATCTGGATGATTGAGTCCGTCGAGCCTCGTTGACGGAGTACACTGGGGGAGGGCCCCCATTGCCTCCCCTTTGAACAGCCTGCCCCTGCGTCGAGCGGATCCAGGAGCAGGGCTTGCCGCCGGCCGCCCGTGATCCCATGACGGCTCTGTCCAGGAAGAGCTCGCGGTAGATGCTGACGGGGGGTTTTGGGTGACAGTGCGGTGGATCCCCGGGCTCGCAGGAACTGCGCATGCGGCCCGGTTGCCGGGACGGGAAGGTCAGCGAAATGTCGGAGCGTCACCCGAAGGAGATCGTGGCCAGGGGCTATGACCGGGTCTCCTATTGCTACCGGCCCACCGATTGCAACGATGGGGATACGGACTACCGAAAATGGCTCTCTGAGCTGAGCGGTAGGCTCAGGCCCGGTGATCGCATTTTAGATCTGGGCTGTGGTTGCGGAAGGCCGGCGGCTCGGATTCTGTCGGCTGACTTTGCGGTCACAGGAGTCGATATCTCCCCGGTGCAGGTTGATCGGGCCAGGGAAGAGGTGCCCGATGCGACCTTCATATGCTCCGACATGCTGAAGGTGGATTGCTCCCCCGCTTCCTTTGAGGCCATCCTTTGCCTGTTTGCCATCATCCACGTCCCCCTATCTGAACAGCGACGACTCATCCACAAGATGCGCAGTTGGTTGATCGCAGGGGGTCTTCTCTTGATCACCGTTGGCTACAGGGATTGGACGGGAACCGAGGAGGATTGGCTCGGGGTGAAGGGCGGCTTGATGTACCGGAGTCATGCGGACATCGAGACCTACTTCGCCTGGTTCCGGGACGGATTTGACCTTCTCAGCCACAGCTTTATTCCCGAAGGAGATGCTGGTCACCCCCTGCTGCTTTTGCAAAAGAGCCAGGCCTGACCCTTGCAGTTCCCGCACTGAACCCGATGGTCCCCCCGGCGGCGGCTAAGTGGATCCCACTTTATATGCCAGCGCCTCGTAGCACCGGTGGAGACCATACTCGTACCGACGCTCCGTGATCAGGTCCGCTTTCTCATCCATCTCCTTGTTGCCCAGCACTCGCTCGAGATCACCGAGCTTCCTCTCGCACACCGTGACCTCTTGTTTGCCGCCAAATATCACTGTTCTATACCCCTCGAAGTGCTGCCTCTACTTGGAACCCCTATCGGGTACACGTCATATACCCTGGCGATCTCAGCCAGGGGCCTGTCTGACGATTCGTGCCTTATGACTTTGACTGAACAGACAAACTGAAAGGGACTTCGCCGATCACCCTCATTGCGTTATGGATTTGAAGATCTATGATGTCTGCCTGTTGCAGGCACGAACGCATAGCTTCATAATGCTCAGTGTTTGCCTGATCAGAAAGCAAGCCCTGTTGCTGAGCTAGCGAAGGCCGGATCATCTTGAGGCATCTTGCTCATCTCAAAAGATAGCGTCCAGGCATATCATCTGCCCTGACGCAATGTTTCCATCCTGTTCCACAGCAAGATTGATCGCCGTGGCGCAACACCCCGAACCATCGTGTGTCAGAGTCCATCCCAACATCCAGCATCAGTTGCCCCGATCCACAACTACGGGTAAGAGCCTACCGCCAGATGCAATGGCCCCGTCCGTATGGCGTGCGATGCACCAGCGGTCTGGCGGTTGTTGCCGTTGTTGCAGGTCTTTTATGGACAGCGGTGGAGGAGAGATTCTCGCACGGTGACCCATATTCCCACACTAGACACGAGGACAAGAATGACTGCAAAAGCCACTCGCACCCTCGCGCCCCCGACCGTGGCTACCAGGTGCTCATTTCCACTCAGCCTGCTGCACGTATACACTGCCTCTGCCGGGGATCCTGTAGGCAGCGTCCCGGAAAAAATGATCCTCCACTGGGTCGGACTTGCGTAGCTGACGGCCGTGTCCGGCTTGAACCAGCTGGGTAGTTCCACTGCCTCAGCCTTCTCCCACACCCAATCAGGAGCCGGAGCGGGGATAAACCAGAGCATGTAGGTCGTTGTCAGCAGAAGCAGGGCAACGATGAAAGCGCGTTGGACGACTCGCTTCTGCTGAGGGCTCATCTCTTTCCAAAGTCCGGCGGGATCTCCAAGGCCCGGGGGGTCCTCAAAATAACCGGCCTCTTCACTTCGAGCCAGCTCGGGAGGAGGCGGTCTCGAGGGTGCGGACCGTATGACGTTCTTCCAGACGAATACCAGGTACAGAATGCTCAACAGCAAGGGTATAACCTGGATATACTGCACTTGATGTAACCTCCTGACGATGGTCTTCGTTCCTGGATCGGTGACCGCACTCCGTGGTTCATCGGGTGATGAATTGCTAGGATCGGCGGCTCACCTGCCGTTACCTATGTTCAGGGAGGGATTAGAACCCCTCCTCCTATCATATGGGTAGTTCTTCACAGGTCTTATAGGTGGAAGGGGAGGTAGGGGGCAGCTGAGTGCCGAACCACAGCTCGGCGCAGTGGCTGTGACCAATTCGCAAACCTGTTTACTCGAAGACTGTGTCATGCTTGTAGTATATGCAACACCCATTATGGTGTCAAATAGCCATTGGACAGCAAAATCATCACGATGTATAGGAATGTGCGGAAGGGATGTATTATGGTATAAATGTCTAGTTCTTCATAGTAATTCTTGGAGATCACCATCACACCACGTTTGCACAGGTACTGTGAATGCCAATACGCTTCTACGTAGCGAAGGCGAGGTTGGGGGGCAGCTATGAGTCGGTCATCTCTAGTGGGAATCGGCCTGATCCTGATAACGGTACTGATCCCGGGAAGGGGATATACCATGGCAAAGTCGCTTTGCATTGAGTGACTCCTGTCTCATCCTGTGCGCTGGGATTCGCGAGGATGCCATCGACTGTGCCAACTACCATTTCATGCCCTGGCATCGGGGTGGAGACAGGGACCCTACAGGGCATTTGTTGTTCTCTGAGGTGGTTTGCGTAGATCACCTGGATACCTGAGACTGCGCAGGGATCTGGCAGACGCGGTCAGGGGGGCAGGGGTCGCAGCACGGTCCCAGTGTTTCAGTTCTGTGACATCGACGGCGGGGCTGATAATCACATTGTCGACCCCATACTCATGTGATATACTGTCATCCAATTGTTGCCGGAGACTGAAAAGTCACCGGCCATTATCTTTTTGTACGGCCTCTATGGAGGGGTCACCGGAGGGATTGTTGCAGATATGAAGATGAAGGAATCGGACGACGTACCAGACGCCAACTCCCCAGAACGCAACTCTGGGGACGATGAACCACCAGATTTCACGACCATGGATCTTCGGTCCAGCGTGTTGACCCTCGCCTTTCCAGCTGTCATGAGGAAGGGTTTGCAGAGCCTCGTCGAGATGATGTCCCTCATCATTGTGGGCAGTCTCGGTGCCGAGGCCATCGCTGCCGTTGGAGTGGGCAAACGAGTCATCATGATGTCAACGGCGATTTTCCAGGCCCTGTCGGTGGGAGCCACGGCCATCGTCGCGCGTCACATAGGGGCAGGGGATCGGAAGGCCACGCGCCGAGTCGTGACCCAGGCCATTCTGTTCGCCGGTGGGATTGGGCTCTGTGTTGCCCTGGTGGGCGTGCTGCTCTCGCCCATGCTGATGCGGGGGATGATGTCGCTGCAGGAAGCCCCAGATTTGAGCGTGATCCAGCAGGGGACGGTTTATCTACGCAACCTGTCTGTCTTTTATGTGTTTGCCATACCGCTGTTCATGGCAAACGCGGTGATGCAGGGCGCCGGTGATATGAAGACCCCCCTCTACCTCATGGCCTACATGAATATCACGAACGTATCTCTCGCCTATCTGTTGGTGCACGGTGTGGGGCCCTTCCCCGAGATGGGTGTTGCGGGAGCCGGCCTGGCGGCCGGCATAGGCAGGGGCAGTGCAGGCCTGATTGCCCTGTGGATCCTGGCCACGAACCGCACCGTCATTGGAATGGACCTATCCCGGATCCTGGAGGTTGACTGGGGTGTGATTCGGTCTGTTGTGAACATCGGGCTGCCTGCTGCGGTGGAGAAGTTCGTGCGGAGAGGGTCACAGATCATCTATACCATGCTCATCGCGTCCATGGGAACGGCAGCCATCGCTGCCAATTCGATCACCATGAGCATCCGCGCTCTCTCCTTCATCCCCGGCTTTGGATTCGGCCTCGCTGCCACGGCACTTGTGGGACAGAACCTGGGAGCTAAGAAACCCGGACGCGCTGAGCGCTCGGGATACGAGGCCTGCAAATACACGGTGATCCTGGTTGCCCTCATGGGTTCGATCTTCCTGTTTGCCCCGCGTTTCGTGACGTCCTTTTACAGTGCGGACCCTGATGTGGTGAATCTGACGGTGATCTGCCTGCGCATCATCGCCATTTCCACGCCCTTTCTCGCAGTGATCCAGGTGTTCTCCGGTGCGCTGCGAGGTGCCGGTGACACCCGGGTGATCATGCTCGTCAACGTGGTTGGCGACTGGGGTATCCGGCTGCTTGGCTCTTACATCCTCGGTATCCACATGGGGATGGGATTGGTAGGTGTCTGGATCGCCATGGCCCTTGAACAGGTGGCCCGGGGACTCGTCCTTTTCGCCCGGTTTCGCATGGGTGCCTGGAAGGGGATACAGATTGACCGCTCCGGTCCTCCCGCAAAGGACAGAGGAGAGACCCCGACGGGGAAGGTTGCTGTCGCTTCTTCCTCTCTGCAAAGGGCCGGAGACTGAACGCACGGCGGGGCCCTTCCCCCATCACGGGACAGAGGGCCCCGCCTACCACGAGCTGCTGCCGTATTCCGGGATCCTGTAAACCCACGTACTTCAACCCCCTTTGTCCGGTTATCCGATGGCCTGGATTGGTATCCTGTACCGTCCGGATCCGACGGTGTATCATGATCGCAGGAGGTCCCGTCCGGTCGTGAAAGAGTTCTACGCTCAAGAGGCGTGAAGATTCTGGAGCAATGGGCCGGGGATTGCGCCGGTCGGGCCAATCGGTCTTGGTGTGAAAGGAGATTGCCATGGATGATGTACAGCGCCTGAGCGACGTCTACTCCGAGGGACTGACGTTCGAGGAGTTCGTGGTGCGAGCGGGGCGGAAGGGAGGGATCTTCCGTCGGAATTACCAGGGGACGAGCGTGCCAGAGGACCTTGCGGCCTCCATGGCCCGGGTGGTCGATCATCATGGGGGGCTGAAGTTTCTCATCATGGCCGAGGACTGGTGTCCCGATGCGGCCGAGAATGTGCCGGTACTGGCAAGGATGAGTGAGATCTCCTCCGGCATCCAGATGCGGTGTTTCGTGCGCCGTGAGCACCCAGACCTTGATGATCAGTTCCAGGTGCGTGGAGCGAGCCGAATCCCGGCCCTCCTGGTGTGCACGGCAGGTTATGACGTTCTGGGGGTCTGGCAGGAACGGCCCGAGCCTGCCCACAGGGTCATCGCGTCGATCAAGGATCTGAAGGACAGGGGGCAGCCCACCGGGCACCTGGCGGCCGAGCTGCGACAGGGATACCAGGGGGGCGCATTCCGCCGCGCGACGATGCAGGAGGTTTTGCAGCTGGTCGAGGAGGGGACGCCCCGCGACGTGGGAGAGTAGGTGTGGCAGGCCAGGGAACGTGACATGGGGTGGTCGGCGAAGCGTCTTCGCAGTACTTGGGGGGAGCCAGGGGACGTCGGAGCAAACCTGGCCTGTCCAGGGGCGGAGAGGGGAGGGTTCCCTCGCTGCAGACCCCGCCCCCTCATCGGAACGATCCATGAGCTTCGCGGTTCAGCTTCCAATGCTACGAGTAAGATCCTCCTTGAGGCCCGCCAGGGTGAACGCCCCCAGGTCAATGCCCCCGTAGTTGGGCATGATCTCCCGGTCACGTCGCCGATGGACGCTGAGGATCAGTCCCAGGGCGAGCATGTTCATGAGGGTCAGCGAGCCTCCATATCCCACGAAGGGGAGCCCCATCCCCGTCACAGGTGCCCAGCCAACGGTCATGAGGATGTGCCACACCTGCTGCACGAGTAGGATGCTGGCGAGCCCGATGGCGATGAGTCTGCCGTACCGATCCTTTGATCTGACCGCGGTTCGAGCCAGCTGCACCACGAGGGCTGTAGCCAGGCCAAGGATCACCAGGCCTGCGCCCCATCCAAAGGCATGGACAATGAAGGTGAAGATGAAGTCGGTGTGGGGCTCGGGGACGAACACCGAGGACAGGTTTGCCCCCTGTCCCCACCAGCCCGCGGATCGTATCGCCTCCCTGATCTGAAGATGGAGATAGCCGCTCCCAAGGGGATCGCTCCCTGGATGCAGAAAGCCCGCCATGCGAGTCCACCGATAGGGGTGCGCCAGGATGGTACGGGCGATCAAGGCAACGGGAGCCGCTCCAACCTGGACCATGCGGCGCCAGGTTGCACCAGAGGCTGCCATGAGGATGAAGAAACCAACGATGTACAGGATCATGGCCCCCATGGCCGGGATTGTCATGAAGAGCACGGTCAGAAGCAGCAGGGCGAGGGCCCAGATGTGCCACGATGAGCGCTCCCACTTCCAGCGGGTGAACATGCCAGCGAGGCCGATCAGAAGGAAATAGGGTGCCAGGGCCACGGGACTCACCGTGGCAAAGCCCAGGTGGATTCCGTTTCCCGGTCCTGCTGTGAACCTCGCGAGGGCAAGGCTTCCAGCTGAAAGGGCATAGATATGTGCGGACAAGGGCAGGATTCGGCGGTAGTCAAGGAGGGTCGTGATCCCAACTACCACCACGCCCAGCACAGCGAACACCACGCTTCGGGCGAAGATCTGATGGGGGATCAGTTCATGGCTCTCGATGGTGTGCAGGGTGAAGAGCCCAACGACCAACAGGAAACCTGCCAACATCAGAAGGCTCCACTCCAGGGGGGGACGGTTCGCGGCGTCCAGCTGCTTCCCGAGGGCATCTGGATCCCCCATCCGCTTCAGTGCCTGGTCCAGAGCTTGTTCTTGGGCCATCCCATTCCCTATGAGGTCATGCCGATGATCTTCAATGTGGCCTTCGAGCTCCAGGCGGATCTGGGGGTGCAGATCCCGGAACCTGATCCGGCCACATACGGTATCGACGTACTCGCGCATTCTGCCCGGATCCTTCAGTGACATACGATGGCCTCCCCCAATACCCGGTCCACGGCAGAGCGGAATACAGTCCACTCTTTCTTCTTTTTCTGCAGCTCCCCGAGCCCCCTGTCCGTGACCTGGTAGTACTTCCTGGGTCGAGCCCCCTCGGAGTTCCAATAGGAGCTGACGAAACCCTTGGATTCCAGGGTGTGAAGCAGGGGATACAGGGTGCCCTGGTTCAAACGGAAGACTTCGCCGGATTCATCCTCGATTTCCCGGATCATCTCGTAGCCATACATGGGTCTTCTCTCCAACGACTTGAGGATCAGGATGACGGTACTGCCCCGGAGCAGCTCCTTGTTGATCTTCACGGTGATTCCCCTTCCCGTCATGCCTAGATTGATAAGGCATCGTGAATCTAGGTGTAGTTTATGGTAGGGGTTCCATGAATGTCAAGGTGTCGCCGCACGCACCCTTTTCTCCGACTAGTGATCCCACGTGGCCG
>SKXF01000240.1 GCA_007128555.1 Clostridia bacterium
ATGAAACGGGGCTCCTCGCCAGCGTAGATCATCCGCGCCAGCCAATACAGGGTGGCGTCGGGATCCGAACCCCGCATGCTCTTGATGAAGGCGGAAATGGTGTCGTAGTGGGCATCGCCTCCCCGATCATACTGCAGGGCCCGCTTCTGGATGGATTCCTCGGCCACCTCCAGGGTCACGCGGCGCACCCCCTGGTCGTCGGGCCTGGTGGTCAGGGCCGCCAGCTCCAGGGCATTCAGGGCCGTGCGGGCATCGCCCGCCGAAACCCCCACGATATGGTCCACGGCCTTTTCATCGACGGCCAGGTCCATCGCTCCCAGGCCCCTCTCCTCGTCTTCGAGGACCCTCCGGATGATCTCCCGCAGGTCAGCCTCTGACAGGGCGTTCAACTCGAAGATCCGGGACCGGGATACCAGGGGCGGGATCACCTCGAAGTAGGGGTTCTCGGTGGTCGCGCCGATCAACGTGACCGTCCCATTCTCCACGAAGGGAAGCAGGGCGTCCTGCTGGGACTTGTTGAACCGGTGGACCTCGTCGATGAACAGGATGGTCTTGTCACCGTACATCCCCAGCCTCTCCTCGGCCTCCCCCACCACCCTGCGGATGTCCTTCACCCCGGACATCACGGCGTTGAGCTTGACGAAATGAGACTGGGTACTGCGGGCAATCACCGCAGCGATCGTGCTCTTTCCCGAACCCGGGGGGCCGTAGAGGATCAGGGAGGCCACGCGGTCGGCCTCGATGGCCCGTCGAAGCAGCCGGCCCTCTCCGATGATGTGTTCCTGTCCCACCACCTCGTCCAGGGACCGCGGACGCATCCGGTCAGCCAGGGGGGCGTTCTCCGCGCGCTTCTGATCTCGGTGCCGGTCGAAGATGCTCACAGATTCCATCATTCCTCTCTGAAGATGCTATTTAGAAATCTGACCATCTGCTCCTGCGATGATACGGTCCTGGGATCCCCCGGGTCCGCGTCGAAGACATGACCACCTCCCCGGGCGCAGTGCAGCTGCACAGACACCCCCCGTTCAACGAGGCGTCGGTGCAGCGAAGTGGACTGCTCGAAGGGGACGTCCCGGTCCTCGTCGCCGTGGATCAGCAGGGTCGGCGGGAAGGTCTCGTCGAGGACCCTCAGGGGACAGTATGACGTGAGGGCCTCCGCATCCACACCCGGATCGAGACCGCTGACCTCCTGGACCCATCGCCCGCGCTGACGGCAGAACAGGTAGAAGGCAAAGCGGGTATTTTCGCCCTCTGCCAGGGGTCGCCGACCTACGGATGCCCAGGCCTCTTCCGCGGAGATCGGGGCAAACTGGGAGGTGTACCAGGGGCTCGGAGATGTATACCAGGAGCCCAGGATATCCCCGTACCCATATATCGACACCAGGGCAGCCGGCCTCAACCCGGCATCCAGGCCGGATGCCAGGGCCAGGTACCCTCCAGCAGAACTGCCTGCGACGGCCACCCGCCCCCCATCAATGCCAGCCCGGGCTGCCCCGGGACCCCTGGTCCAGGCCAGGGCATCGCGGGCGTCCACGACGATCGCCTCCAGGGGGGTCTCGGGGGCCAGCCGGTAGTCGACGGACGCCACGGCATACCCGGCGTCCGTCCACCGCCGCACGTGGGATGGGAAGATGTCCTTCCTCGATCCCCAGATCAGGGCGCCGCCGTGGAAGTAGAGGATCGCCGGCGCGGGCGAGATCCCGGGCCGATAGACATCAACCCGGAGCACACAACCCTCCGCCACCTTGTACGCGTAGGTATCGCAATGCACCGGCTCATCCCCTCGCCTCGATCAGAGATACCTGTCAAACCAGTCCTGGATTCGCTCCAGGCGGTGGATCCTGTGCCAGGGACGGCCGCCCCGGGACAGGCCGTGACTCTCGCCGGGATAGCGGACAAACTCCGCGTCCACGCCCTGCTTCTTCAGGGTGGCATAGACCTGTTCGCTCTGGTTCATCGGACAGCGATGGTCCTCCTCGCTGTGAATGACCAGGGTCGGAGTCGTCACGTTGCCCATGTAGGTGATCGGAGACTGCTGCCGATACACTTCGGTGGTCTCCCATGGGTGTCCCCCATACAGCTCATCCCAGAGAAAGCCGATGTCGCTGGCTCCCCAGAAGCTGTATAGATCCGAGACACAACGCATGGTGACCGCCGCGGAAAAACGGTCCGTGTGGCCGATGATCCAGTTGGTCATGTAGCCACCATAACTGCCTCCGGCGACGCCGACCCGCTCCGGGTCAATGGCCGGGTAGCGCTGCAGTGCCCCGTCCATGCCCGCCATGATGTCGGCGTAGTCGGGGTCACCCCAGCCGCCCTGGATGGCAGCTCGGAAGGCCTCACCGTAGCCCGAGCTTCCCCGCGGGTTGGTGAAGACCACGGCATACCCCGCTGCGGCCAGGAGTTGGAACTCGAAGAAGAAGGTCCCGGCATACATGGCCGTCGGTCCGCCGTGAATCTGCAGTACCGCGGGAATCCGCTGATCCTCCGTATCCGGAAGAAGGATCCAGCAATCAACTTCGGGATCGCCCTCGCCCGCCCGGACGCTGAAACGCTCCGCCACAGGGACCTTGCGCTCAGAGAGGAGC
>SKXF01000427.1 GCA_007128555.1 Clostridia bacterium
CACGCGGATCATCAAGAAGGCGCCACGCAGGGGCGACGGGGCCCCAATCGTAATATTTGAGCTGGTTTGAGGAGCGTTATCAGGTGACCAAAGAGACTCCGCTGATCGAGATGCGGGGTGTCGCATATTCCTACCACCGCGGGGACTCCGATGAAGAGGTTCCCGCTCTGCGGGATATCGACCTGAGCATATACCCAGGCGAGTTTGTTGCGGTGGTTGGGGCCAACGGTTCAGGCAAGTCGACGCTGGCGAAGCTGATGAACGCTCTCCTGCTTCCTACTGATGGCGAGGTCCGGGTCGCTGGCATGCTCACCGCGGATCCCCAACACACATGGGAGATACGACGCACCGTGGGGATGGTATTTCAGAACCCAGATAACCAGCTGGTCAGTACCACGGTTGAGGAAGAGGTTGCCTTCGGTCTGGAGAACCTGGGAGTTCCCACCGAGGGTATGCGGGCAAAGGTTTCTGACATGTTGGTCGAAGTCAACATGGACCTGCTGCGGCGGAGCGAGCCCCACAATCTTTCTGGAGGGCAGAAGCAGAGGGTGGCGATTGCCGCCGTGCTGGCGATGGAGCCGGACTGCCTGGTGATGGACGAGGCGACGTCGATGCTGGATCCCGGGGGGCGGCGGGACGTGATCACCACGACAAAGCGTCTATGTCGGGCCCGGGGACTGTCCGTCGTCTGGATTTCTCACTTCATGGAGGAGGCAGCCCAGGCGGACCGGATCCTGGTCCTTGACAGGGGTGCCGTGGTGGCGGATGGTTCTCCCAGGGAGATTTTCGCCGGGGATTTCGATCTTGAGAGCGTCGGACTGGACATACCCCCGGTCACAAAGCTGGCCAGCAGATTGAGAGACATGGGATTTGATCTGCCGTCCGGCATCACGCACGTTGATGAGCTGGTGACTTGCATATGCCGATTGCATTCGAAGACGTGAGCTACATCTACGACGCCGGAGCTCCCTGGCAGAAGCAGGCTCTCCAGGGGATCGATCTCCGGATTGAAGACGGGGAGTTCGTGGGGATTGTTGGACCCACGGGGTCCGGCAAGTCAACCCTTGTTCAGCACCTCAATGGGCTGATTCTTCCCACCGGCGGCAAGGTTCGCGTCGACGATATCGAGGTTGGTACCGATCGGCGACGGATGAAGGAGCTGCGCCGGAAGGTGGGGCTGGTCTTTCAATACCCGGAGCAACAGCTTTTCGAGGAGACGGTTCGAGCTGATATCGCCTTTGGGCCCAGCAATATGGAGTTGGATCCCGGCGAGATCGATCGGCGGGTGGAGTGGGCCTGTGAGGCGGTGGGCCTGGAGAGAGAAGTCCTCGCTCGTTCGCCCTTTGAACTTTCTGGGGGGCAGATGAGGCGCGTGGCCATTGCCGGGGTCCTGGCCATGAAGTGCCAGGTCCTGGTGCTCGATGAGCCGACGGCCGGCCTGGACCCGAGGGGACGGGCCGCGATTCTGGATCAGCTGAAAGCTCTGAACGGCGCCGGGATGACCTTGATCATGGTATCACACAGTATCGACGATCTGGCCAAGTTGGCGGATCGCATCGTGGTGATGTGGGAGGGGCGCATCGGGATGCAGGGAGAAACCCGTGACGTCTTTCGCCACTTTGATCAGCTGCAGAAGATGTCATTGGATGTGCCGCAGATCGCCCGGATCATGCTGAGGTTGAAGGAGGCTGGGCTCCCGGTGACGACGGATGTTCTGACCGTCGATGAGGCAGCGGAGGCCCTGGCACAGGTTTTGCGGGAGGGACAGATATGTTGCGCAGGGCCAGCATAACCCTTGGACAGTATGTGCCGGGTGATTCCATCATCCACCGACTTGATCCGCGAACCAAGATTTTGGGTATCCTTGCGTACGTGGTCATTCTCTTTCTTATCAGGGGCTACGCTGGCTACTTAGTGATGGCTGCACTGACGGCTCTCTTTGCCCTGGTCGGAAGGCTGCCCATAAGGTTGATCTTGCGGGGCCTGCGCCCGATCTTGATCATCCTCGTGTTCACCGTGGTCCTGAACATGTTTATGACCCCGGGAGAAGTTATCTATCAACTGGGTCCTTTTAAAGTGACGGATGCGGGAGTGGTGCAGGCCGCTCTCATGGCATCCAGGCTTCTTCTTCTGATCACGACGACATCCATGCTGACCCTCACCACGGCGCCCGTGGATCTGACCGAGGGAATCGAGTACCTGCTCAATCCCTTTCGACGCCTCGGGGTGCCTGCCCACGAGTTGGCCATGATGATGACCATTGCCCTGCGGTTCATTCCCACCCTGCTCGACGAGCTGGAACGGATTATGAAGGCGCAGATGGCACGGGGTGCGGATTTCGAGTCGGGCAACTTTCTAAAGAGGGCAAGAAACATGATTCCGCTGTTGGTCCCCCTTTTTATCAGCGCTTTCAGGCGGGCCGATGACCTGGCGCTAGCCATGGAAGCCCGTTGCTATCGGGGGGGAGAGGGGCGCACCCGTTACCGGCTTTTGCACGTCACCTCCAGCGACTTCGTGGCGGGTGTCGTCATGACCTGTGGGTTCTTCGTGGCGTTGTTCGTGTAATGAGCGACATGTTCCCGGATG
>SKXF01000003.1 GCA_007128555.1 Clostridia bacterium
CACCATTGGTGTGGGGTTTGCTTCGACCGTGGTCCTGGCGAGATCACTGGGACTGGACGCGGGCCTGGCAACGGGGATGATGGCCGGTGCCCTCACCAGTACGCCCGGGCTGGGGGCGGCCCTGGAGGCGGCTGCGGGCGACCCCCTCGTCGGCATTGGGTACGCTGTCGCCTATCCCGTCGGCGTACTCGGGGTGATCGGAGGCGTCAACCTTGTGTCCAGGTTGATCTCCGCATCGACCGGGGAGAAGACGGCTGTCGCGGCCGCCAGGCCCGTCAAGTCCACGACCTCCCGGCCGGGCAACGCTCTGTCACTGGCCATCATAGCCAGCCTCGGCATTGTCGTCGGCTTGATCCCCCTTCCCTTGCCATGGATTGGAGCCATCAACCTGGGTACGGCCGGTGGCCCGCTGCTGGTGGCGATTCTCCTGGGGCACTTTGGTACCGTGGGACCGGTGAGGACGGAGTTCTCTGATGCATCCCTGACTCTGCTGCGGGACATGGGAGCTGTGTTCATCCTGGCATCGGTGGGGACATCCACGGGGGGACAGTTCCTCGACCTGGTGTCCCAGCATGGCGTCGGGCTCCTGTTGGGAGGACTTGCAGTGACCCTTTCTTCTCTTGTTGCTGGCCTGTGGATTGCAAGAATACTTCTACGGGCTGATGCCGCAGATGTGCTGGGCACGCTGGCGGGGGCGATGACGAGCACGCCAGGTCTTACGGCCTCCATCGATCTTGTCGGCAGCGACGAGCCCGGGCTGGCCTACGCTGCTGTCTACCCCGCTGCCATCGTTCTGAATTGCGTGGCCTGCAAGATCATGGTGACACTGCTCGGCGGCGGAGTTCCGTGAGGGGAGGCACGTTGCGGGCCGTGGTTTCGTTCGATGGCTCGCGGTCAGGTGCCCAGAGTGTGGCGCTCCCCAGTTTGCTGCCCACCTGCATGCCCGAGGGTATCCTGGGCTGTCTGATGGGGCAACAGCCTCGCGATCCTGAACGTTTTCATCGGAGCGCTTGCAGCCCGTGCTGAGCCAGAAGACCCAGTGCGCGCCGCATAGGATGGCAGCATTTGTGGGTGAAATGTCACGTCATGGACGCGTGCAGCAGGAGAGAATCGAGAACCACCCTGGAACCGTTGTCCCAGGATACAACGAAAGCTGCCAGTGACGATCGAACAGACCCTGCGAACGCCGAACCATATGATGCGGGGGGGAATGAGCATGTGGATCTTCGGACCGCCTGACGTGGAGAAAATGGTGACCCGGAAAAGTGTCAAGGGGTTAGCCAGGGCTCTGAGTTACCCGAAGGATTCGGACGTGCGCGCGAGGGCTGCCAGGGCCCTGGGGGAGATGGGCGACCCACGGGCTGCTGAACCTCTCGTTGCCAGTCTCTCGGATGAGGACGCCGATGTGCGTGGTGCCGCGGCTGACGCACTGGCCAAGATCGGAGCTCCCGCCCTCGAACCCCTCGTCACGGCCCTTGGAGCGGAGCACGCTCGGGATGCTGCTGCCGCAGTGATCATCAGGATGGGCGTGCCGGCTGTAGGGAGGCTCCTATCTGTTCTCACCAATCCCTACTTCAGTCATGATACCGTGCAAAAACAACAGTGCAGGAGGTGCCTGGTCCAGATCGGTGATCCCGCCGTACAGAGCCTCATTGAGGAGCTGAAGAGGGGAGAGGATGTCGCCTCCGTGCTGGTCCAGATCGGCAGCCCCCTGGCCGTGAGAGCGTTGATGTCCCTCTTCAAGGGAGGCGATTATCGGCTGCGGGACGTTGTCGTCGGGGCGCTGGGAGGCTCCGACAGGCACCTGGTCGAACCCCTCATCGCCGCCCTTGACGATGAGAGTGCCGCAGATGGTGTGCGCGGCTCGGCCGCCGAAGCCCTGGCTAAAATCGGCGACCCTCGCGCGGTGGGCCATCTCATTGCTGCCCTTGAGGTTGATAGCCCGTACTGGGTCAGAAACAAGTCTGCCAGGGCCGTGGGCCAGATCGGTGACCCTCGCGCGGTGGAGCCCCTCCTTTTCGCGATGAACAATGGCATCCCTGATGCTGTCCGGGCCCTGGGGCAGATCGGTGACCCTCGCGCGGTTCGACCCCTCATCGGTGCCCTCACAGACACGCATATGTGCCAGGATGCAGCTGAGGCGCTGGGCAACCTCGGCGACGTCCGGGCCGTCGAGCCCCTGATTGATGCTCTCAGGGATGCGAAAAAGGGCGTGCGCGAGCGTGCTGCCGAAGGGCTGACCAGGATGTATCGCGAGGGGCGACTCGATGAGCTCTCGAAGGAACGGCTCCTCACCGAGCGTTCTGTCATCCAGAGCCCTCACAGGGACGGACCTTACGGCAGGCATCACGATGAGGGAACGCGGGGCTGTTTCCGTCACGACGATTTCAGGTACCACGTTGACCAGGGCATCGGGCTGGACTTTCCGCTATGACAGGAAACTTCGATCATCCTGTTCCCGGGGAGCCTGGTAGTGACATGTTTCCCTGGATCGACCCAACAGGGAAGGCCGCCCTGGTCCAGCCTATTCTGCACGGGGCTATTGTCCGAATCGAATGAAATGCCTGCGATGTCGAAAGGCGGGATTCCGTGGCTCAGCAAAACCTCATGCTCATCCCTTCCCTAGCATGCCCGGCCGGATGTCACTACTGCTTCGGTCCTCATCACGGCGACGGGGTCACCATGTCAGTGCAAACCCTGGAGGCCGTCGTCAACTGGCAGCAGACCTGGGACACAGATCCCCTGGACATCACCTTTCACGGCGGTGAACCGCTGGTACCGGGTCTTTCCTTTTACCAGGTGGCGCTGCCGCTACTGCGCGATGGTCTTCCCCTGCGCCGGGTTCGCTTCGGTATGCAGAGCAATCTCTGGCTGCTCACAGGTGCATTGTGCGAGCTGTTCGCAGAACACGAGGTTTCCCTTGGCACCAGCCTCGATGGTCCCGAGGAGATCAACGACGCCCAGCGTGG
Organism: Clostridia bacterium; assembly: GCA_007128555.1. The sequence continues at coordinate 2,970 of SKXF01000003.1, forward strand.
CCCTGGCTACTTCTCAAGGACGATGGCTGGCATTCGCCTGGCTCGCTGTCACGGGCTGTCTCCGGGCTGCATCTCGACCTTTACCGCCCAGTCAGCAGGGCGGGCTGACGAGGTCTTCGACTTCTTCCTCCGCGAGGGGCTGGCCTTCAGCATTCACGCTGCCCTTGCACCCCTGGGCCGTCGAGATGGCGAGTTTGCTCTCGCTCCTGGAGAGCATGGCCAGCTGCTCGTCCGCATGCTCGATCAGTATCTCGAGAACCCTGCGCGGATCCGCATCAACACCCTGGATGCCATGAGCCGAAGTGTCTCAGCCCGCAGGGGAGGCGTATGTACCTTCGGTGATTGCCTGGGACACTACCTGGCCGTGGATCCCAGGGGGTGGATCTACCCCTGCCAGCGTTTTGCAGGGATGGAGACGTTCCGGCTGGGCAACGTTCACGATTGCCCCACCAGGGAGGACCTGGAAGGAACGATTGCCTGGCGCATCCTGGAGGAGCGCCAGGAGCGCATGGCGCAAAGCTGTGGCGGGTGTCCCCACTTCGAGTACTGTAGAGGTGGCTGCCCCTACGGTGTTCTGACCGAAGACAATGACAACCTGGAGGGCGATCTGCGCGATCCCCACTGCCCTGCCTATCGGAAGATCTTTGATCGGATCACCGAGGTGGCACTGTCCGAGGTGTTTTCTGAAGAGAACCTGGCCGCCGTGGCCGCTGAGGGAACGACGCAGTATGGCTTGCTGCGCAGGGGCAGGCTCACCGAGATCATGCGCGGTGGTCCCCATCCCCAGGATTCAGCCCGCCGGGCACGCCAGGCGGTAGCTGCCGTCGCCCTGGCCACCTGCGATACCCCCGAATCTGCCCTGGATCGGTTGAACCGGGCCGGGGTGATCACTGATCCCCCTGCTGCCCTGGGGAGCCTTTGGTCCCTGCGGCGTCGGCTCGACACGCAGTCCCGGCAGGATCTGGTCAACGCATACATCCACGTCACGGATGCGTGCAACCTGGTCTGCCGTCACTGCTATGCTACCTCGCGCGCCCCGGCGGATGCGGTCTCGATGGACGTTGAAGATGTTGCACGGTTGATCCAGCAGGCCGGCGAGGCGGGCTTCAAGAAGACCGTCATCACCGGGGGCGAACCCCTCGTCCATCCCAGGCGCGATGCCCTGTTGGAGGCCCTGGCCTCCCTGCGTCAGCAGAACGGCTCCATGCGGATCATTCTGCGCACCAACCTGGCCTACCCCCTTGCGCCTGCGCTGACTGAGCGGCTCCTGGCAGGCGCCGATGAGATCGTGGTCAGCGTGGATGGCGATCGGGAAAGCCACGATGAGCAGCGCGGTGCGGGCACGTACGCCCCGACGGTGGCCAACCTGCGCCTTCTACTCAGGGCGAGGCAGACCGGTGGGGGATCAGGCCCGGGATGCCTGCCCCCGGCGGGGATCACCGTCGCCGCCACCCTCACCCCGGTCCAGATGGAGGGGCCCGCAGGCGATGGGGTGCGTAACCTGGGCGAAGAGCTCGACCTGCCCGTGCGGTTCAAGCCGGTGCTGCCCCTCGGTCGGGGCGTGGAGCTGGGGGTAGAACCTGCCTTTCACAGCTCCCTTGACGATGGGGACAGCCAGCTCCATGCTCTGCAGCCTGCTGCTACCTGCGGACTGGGCATGAACCTCTACGTAGGCCCAGACGGTGCAAGCTACCCGTGTTATGCCATCATGACCTCCCGACACCACCTGGGGAACGCTCTCACAGATGGTCTCCCGGCCATCCTGGCACGCAACGACGCCTACCGCCGGGTGACCGTGGACAGCAACCGCAGGTGCCGCACCTGCACCCTCCGCTACCTGTGCGGCGGTTTCTGCAGGGCGTGGAGCGGAAGCGACGACCCGGATGTGTCGCCCCGCGAGTGTGCAGATTTGCACAGGCGAGCTGAACACCTGCTGCGCAGGGCCCTCGATGTCCTTGGAATTGACAGAGAACGCTGGCAGGCAGCGGGCCTGCCGTAGAGAGGTGCTGTTCGGGAGAAGGGGCCACCCCCGGCGGTAGGAGCAACGGGGGGACCCAGGTCCAATCGTTGATCGCCCTGGCAGGCAGTCCAGAACCTCATCGTCAACATGTGTCCTGACCGCCAACCTGCTGTGGAATCGCCCAACCGTCACCTTCATGGGAATTGAAGACTGGTTGATTTGACCCCGAAGCCCTTGAATCCTCGCTGACACTGTTGATGCGTCCACGGTCCGGGATCCACCTTCCAGTGAGCATATCGTCACCGGTTGCCACCGGACGCACAACTGTATCCGCCACCTGCTACGCACGAGACACCCGGAAACGAGCTGTAGCAGCCGGGCATGATGTTCAGGATCCCCAGTCGGCCCGTTTCGCACCACGTTGGACCCGGCCGGGAGGTCACAAGGGCTGAGGGGCAGAATTAATCCGAATAGGGAGGATTGGGGGCTGACACTGACGAATACATGATAACATATACCTCCCCGGTGGCACGGGGTGGTGAGCGACCCTAGTGCCCGTGAGGTCGTATCGGAGGCAAAGCAACTCCGGGCCTACGCGTTTGAGAGGGTGATCAGCACCAAGGTGGAGAGGAATAACCATACGACCATACGACCGCATCATACGAGTACTCCAGATTCCTCGCTCTCATAGCCGCTGTTTCTATTCCTTTCCTTGTTACCGGTTTTCGAGACTCCGTCCGTTGTAGGCTATCCCATTGAGATTGGAACAGGTTCACTGCCAACGGTCGTCGATAGAACGAGTGGTGTTGCGTTCGAGAGCTTGGCCTCGCCCGCTTCGGGTGCAATGGCTGTCGAACGAAGGACACCCCGAGGCCATTGGATGATCGGGGGGAGTGTGGTATCGGACTGAGATCCTCCAATCGCCCTGCTCCGTGGATGTACCCTTACCCCCGTGGTCGCGGCCTTTGTCCGCCTGGATATCCTGCCGGCAAGTTACTGGACTTGCGACCTAATCGACCGAGATTTCCGTTGAATCACGTCTCTTGGAGGGGATGATGGTGAAAAGACACCACCTGTTTCCATGTCTTCTGCTGATTTGCATCATGGTGTTCGTGATTCCGGCCCGGGCCGAAGCAACAGGCCTGTCCGTGACCTATCCGACCGGGGGAGAGAGGATACCTGCAGGGAGCACCCAGATGATCACGTGGGAAGGTTACGAGGATTACGAGCTTGACGTGTACCTGTCCACGAACTCCGGTAGGACCTACGACGTATACCTGGGAAGCGGCATCGGCGGCGCGTTTTCATGGACCGTCCCGGACATCGCCACGTACCGGGCCAGGATCAGGGTGACCGGGGAGATTCCATACCTGACCAGGCTGCCCGTGACCGTGGAGGCGGAGAGCGACGCTGACTTCTCGATCGGCCGCGTTCCCGAGGCCCCCACGGACCTTTCGGCAGTCGCTCTTTCCAGCTCCGAAATTCAGCTGTCCTGGACTGACAATGCAGATAACGAAGAAGGCTTCAGCATCGAGCGGAACCAGCACGAGGTGTTCACGGTGGGCCAGGACGTACAGAACGCCATTCATGCCAGCTTACCTGCCGACACCCTTTACTCGTACAGGGTTAGAGCCTATAACTCTTTCGGTTATTCGGGGTACTCCAACACCGTTCGGGTTGCCACGCTGCCCGAGGATCCCAGCCCCTCGCCCCCGGAGGCTCCGTCTCGGCTGAGGGCGGAGGCTTTGTCTGACTCGGAGATCCACCTGATGTGGAGGGACAACGCGGACAATGAGGAGGGATTCACTGTCGAGCGGGACGGCGAAGAGGTGGCTCAACTCGGGGCGGGTGAGGATGCCTTCACCGACACCGGATTGGATGCAGATACCACCTATACGTACCGGGTGAGAGCATACAACGCGGCGGGTCCCTCGGATTACTCGAATGTGGCCACTGGCACCACGCTTCCCGACACACCGCCTCTCTCGGATGACGCCGTCATCATACGCCTCAACATCGGCAGGACCGAGTACTACGTGGATGATGAGCGCAGGATCATGGATGCGGCTCCCATGTTGGAGGAGAGCAGGACCCTGCTGCCCATACGATACGTGGTGGAACCACTGGGCGCTTTCGTGAGTTGGAATCGCCTCACGCAGAAAGTGACGGTTACCCTGGATGAGACCGTGGTGGAGCTGTGGGTCGGACAAAACCAGGCCAGGGTCAACGGAGTCTATCGCTTCATTGATGAAGACAACCCCAATGTCATGCCGATGATTGTGCCGCCGGGTCGGACCATGCTCCCCATCCGCTTCATCACGGAGAGTCTCGGGTGCCAGGTGGCGTGGGATGCCCCGACCGAGGAAGTCACCGTGATCTATGATCCACGACAGGAGCCCTGGTGGCCTGGCGAACTGCCCGAGGTGCGACCGGACTGTGCTGAGGTGATCATTACGTTCGAGGACTTCGCCGACGGGACGGAGATCTTCAACCAATACGGTACCGCCGGGGTCACCTTCCCGGGTGTTCCCAGCATCGTCGAGCCCGAGGGCGTCGAGCTCCCCTCCGGCACAAGGGCGCTCGGCACCGCCCGACCGGGCGAGGAATTCGGCGGAAAACTGGTGATCGAGTTCACCACCGGGCAGACGTGCGTAAACGTGTTCGTTGGCCTTCTCGATGATACGCACGATAACAAGATCCTGGCCACACTGGAGGCATTCGATGCCGGCGAGACGGTGATCATACCCGGGTACGGGATGGAGGTATACCCGTCCAAACAGGTCGCAATCCAGCAAGGCCTCATTGGCCCAGGACCCACGGAAACGTTCCAGAGGATGACGGTGGAGACGGAAGATGAGCCCCAGATCTACCGGGTGGAGCTCTCCTACCAGGGAGGATATTTCCCGGTCATCGATGACCTTGGCTTCTCCGTCATCGGAGAGCCGTTCGCTGAGGTTGAAACACGCCCCAGTGCCACCATCGAGACGCCGAGAGATGGAGAGGTCATCTCGGGTTTCGGGCCGCATTCCGGAGCCATCGACTTGATGGGAACCGTTCACGAGGAGTTCAAGCTCCGCAGCGTCACGTATACCCTGACGCACGAAGACGGCGCCATCTCAGGGCAGCTGCCCTTCACCGGGGAAGCCCCCACGTACACCTTCGGCGGGATCAACATCCACGGACTGGTCCTTCCGGGAGAAAACAGCATCCGGGTCATTCCCCGCAGCTGGAGTACGGCCTCAACAATCTCCCACGGCGATAGCGTCACCGTGTATGTCGAGCCTCTGTTGGAGAGCGGCGACGAGGCCGAACTGCTCATCCTCACGGCTGACGACTTCTATCATTCCCTGGTCCCACTGCGGGATTGGAAGAACGCCACCGGCATCTCCACCCACATCATGACGCTCAGTTCGATCGAGGGCGAAGCGCGCTTTGCCGGGTCCAGGGACATCACCGAACAGGTCAAGCGGGCCATAGCCCACGCCTACCTCCATCATGGGACCCGCTACGTCATGCTGGTGGGGGATGGGGACCGTTTCCCTGTCCGCTACTTCAGGACGGGGCGAGAGGGCGTATCCTGGGGCGTTGTCTACCCGATAACGGATCTGTATTACGCCTGTTTGTTCAAGCCCGATGGGACCTTTGACGACTGGGATGGCAATGGAAACGGCATCATCGGAGAATGGTGGGCACCGCATACTGACGGCGGTTTGGCCGACAGCTTCGCACAGATGAACATTGACGACTGCAGCCTGAAACCGGATGTGGCGTTGGGGCGGATACCAGCATCGACCGTCGAGGAAGTTGAAGCGTACGTATCGAAGGTCATCGAGTACGAAAGCAGCTCCTCTTCTGCCTATGACAACATGGTGCTGTGGAACGGTCCCTCCGACTTCCGGAGCGATCATGAGGCGTTAGATCGGGTCGCCGCGGAGATACTGCCGGGCTTCACGGCCCAGAAACACTACCGGCCCGAGGGCTTCGAGTCCTGGAGTAGTGAGGACCAGGAACAGTACTTGTCCACGTGGAGACAGCAGCTGAGGACCGACCTCAATCAGGGTGCCACCTTTGCCATCTACTTTGGCCACGGTAGCCGCACCTCCATGGGCGTCCTCAGGGCGAGCGATGTGCAGAGCCTGGCGAATGTCGGTTTGTACCCCGTGTTCGTCGCCAGTGCCTGCGATACCGCCAAGTTCGTTCATGAACATGACATATACGTAGATGTGGATGGGAATTATCCACCGTGTTGGCCTTCCTGCCCCCCCGAGGAGGGGGATACATGGCCCGGCCCTAACCCGGAACCGGCTCCCATCCAACCCTCTCACCTCGATGTGGATTCCATGGCGGAAGCTCTGCTGTTGGTCCCTGAGGCTGGGGCGATCGGCTTACTCGGTGCTCGTTCGGGCACCAATACGGCAAGCCATCCCTTCGTGAAGCTGTTCCTCGAAGCCTATAACTCCGAACAGGGTGAACGCCTCGGTGGGATGTGGGTCGCAGGGGTGACCGCATTCGTGGAACAGTACCTGGAAACGGATCACTGGTTCGGACGCTCCAACTTAATGTCACGCCACATCCACATATTTGCTCTGTTCGGTGACCCGAGTCTGCGGATCAAGCGGAGATGAAGAGAGGGTCGCCCGGCGAGGCAAAGCCCGGGGGGCGGGCACCCGCCCCTCCATTTTAGGACTGGAGTATCGATGCTTGCCTGGGAAACGCGTTTGATGATCAATCTGGGGCGTAAGGCAGATCCAGGACTTTGGCTGCGGAGTTCGAGAAGCACATGGAGCGTGCCTTTCAGGATGAAGCGCCGACCGGGCGCTGTCACATCACGTGCGAGGAGGTTGCATTCCGGCCTCCAGGTTCTCCGTGGTCTGATCACGTCTGAATGAAGTGCACCCCTGATTTTGAACCACCTGGATGGCTATCATGGGACATGGGATTGTGGGTAAGTGGTAGTCGTGGTGTTTTCTCCCCTCGGGGAGAGAACACCTGTGGCAAAAATAAGGAGGACTTACCGTCGGGAGTTCAATTGGGACGTGGTCCTGCAACCACCGGATGCTGCGGGTCAAAGCTGGACTCCCAGGTTGAGGCTTGCTTCCGTCACGC
>SKXF01000306.1 GCA_007128555.1 Clostridia bacterium
GAGGTCCGGGCGAAGGTTATCAACAGTTTCAACACCAGCCCCACGATGGTGACACATCTCCACCCTTTATTAACGCGTTATGCCCACATCGTCCACAGACTGTGAATCATCGTTCACTTCTAATTTGTCGAATAAGGTCATCGACGATTGATTTGAGTTGCACATCCTTGCCGATTTCCGTTTTGATCTTTCTACAGCTGTGAATGACGGTGCTGTGGTCCCTTCCACCAAATTCGTGTCCGATCTGTGGCAACGATGAGTCGGTGAGCTCCCGTGCCAGGTACATGGCGATCTGACGTGGGAAAACGACAGCCTGTGTTCTGCGCTTCCCTTTCATCTCGGGTAGCGTTATGTCATACCTGCTGGCGACGGCTTCCTGGATCTTCTTCACGGTAACCGGTTCAACGGCCTGTCTCGGGATGAGATCGCGCAGGGCCTGTTCTGCCAGGTTCATGTCGATAGCCTGCTGATGTAGTGAAGAAAACGCAACCAGGCGAATCAGTGCTCCCTCGAGCTCACGGATATTGGACGTGATGTTCTCTGCTATGTACCGGAGGACGGAATCGGGTGCGTTGAGGTGTTCGGTGGCAGCTTTTTTCCGCAGAATTGCTATCCGTGTCTCCAGGTCAGGGGGCTGAATGTCGGATATGAGGCCCCACTCGAATCGGGAGCGAAGCCTCTCCTCGAGGGTAGGGATCTCCTTTGGAGGACGATCGCTGGATATGACGATCTGCCTGTTCGCTTCGTGCAGGGTGTTGAAGGTGTGGAAGAACTCTTCCTGGGTTCTCTCTTTTCCAGCTAGAAACTGAATATCGTCAATGAGCAGGACCCCAACGGTGCGATACCGGTTGCGGAAACTGACGGTCTCGGTGTCACGAATGGAGTTTATGAGCTCGTTGGCGAAACGCTCTGAGGAAACATATACCACGTTGTGTGAGGGTGAATCACGCAGTACGCTGTGAGCCACGGCCTGCATCAAGTGTGTTTTCCCCAGGCCTACGCCTCCGTAGATAAAGAGGGGATTGTAGGCACGGGCCGGAGCCTCGGCAACAGCTAAAGAGGCGGCATGGGCAAGGCGATTGCTGTTGCCGACCACGAAATTTTCGAACGTGTACCTCGGATTGAGAGTGCCTCCTGTCATGACCGGCTTGCTTCTGCGCTTCGTTGATTCACTGCTGCCGGATCTGGGGTTAAGGGTGGGTGGTGTCAGTAGCTGAGGTGATGTGGATGTGTCAGCATCATTAGATGTCACAATCAGGCTCAGTGACAGATCGCCACCCACAACTTCCGACAGGGCCTCTTGGAGTGCTTCGGCATAATTCTCCTGCACCCAGTGCTTGGCAAACTCGTGGGGCACACCGACAACAAGCTGGTTGTGATCCTCATCCAGTTCCACAGGATGAGACGTTCGCAACCAGGTTTCAAAACTGGGGCGCAAGATGCTCTGGCGCACACGATCAAGGGTTTCGTTCCATACTTCATCCAGTTTGAGCGGCATTTCGGAATTCCTCCATACCTTCAGAGTAGCCCATTGCGCGGTCAGCGAACTGCAGCCTAGCGTCAGCGCCTTTACAGAAGCAAAAGAGTAACTGACATAGACATTTTAGGGTAACTTACATACTATTCGCCAGGTGGTCATTACACAACCGCAGATGACGTTAAAACAGAGACCGATAATGTCAGGTGAGGGGGTGGGGGACGATAGTCGTACGGTTTCTCAGCCGCGATCCTGTCCGCAAAGGAAGCGGATCAAGGTGAGTTATCCACACAGAATGTGGATAACCAGGATATAGGTTGTGGATATTAACTAATGATACTGTGTTCGCTCTATGTATGGTGCCAGATGCCCGACCCGGCAGCCCGCTGGCTTAACGGACCAGGGCTAATACTATATTCTTGACTCAGGGGAGGTTTCCTCCGCAGGAATGAGCGGATTTTCGACATAGGGCTGTCCATCTAACAAAGATGAGGATTGTGATGCGTGCCCGTCTTTCGCCCGCCCTGACGGAACCTGTTAGGCCCGTGGAGGGGTTGCACGATGGACAGGTTGCAGTGGCAGGTGGCGCTGATACAATGTTAGAATGTAAGTTGGTGTTTTTGCAGAAGGGAGGTTGCATGGGATGGTTAAGCGCACTTATAATCCCAGCCGTAGGAAGACAGCGAGGAGACATGGCTTCAGGAAGAGAATGAAGACGAAGGCGGGCCGAAGGGTATTGAAGCGGCGTCGGCTGAAGGGACGTAAGCGCCTGTCCAAGTGATATATGCTGGATCGTCCGGAATGGAGGGGTCGCCCATTATGGAGTCGGCGCGACTGCGGGGAGGATCAACATTCTCGCGGGTGTTCGATGAGGGATGCTCCGAGGTCGGACGGTTCATGGTTCTGAACTACCTGAAGCGGGAGAAGGGTGGTTTGAGAGCCGGATTCGCTGCGGGCAAGAAACTGGGCGGTGCGGTGCAGCGCAATCGTTTGAGGCGCCGATTGCGGGAGGTACTGAGGAGCTTGCCTTCGGAGTGCGTTTCAGCTGACGTGGTTCTGGTAGCTCGGAGGCAGACCGGATCGGTTCCCTTTTCCAAGCTCCGGGAGGAGGCCCTCCTGTTATTTGAACGGTCCAGGTTGCTGGATCGGTCCGGGGAGGGTTTCTCTCGGTAGGTGTAGAAGGAGTCGATTGTGTGAGAGGATGGATGTCGAGTGCGACGGATGGTCCTGCGGATCCTGAGGCTTTACCAGCGATATATATCGCCCCTGACGGCAGGGCCCTGCCGTTACCGTCCCACTTGTTCTGAATATGCGGTTCAGGCTGTTGATCGTCACGGTGTGCTCCGGGGGGGTTACCTGATGTTGCGAAGGATCCTTCGGTGTCATCCGCTGGGATCTTCCGGGTATGACCCGGTTCCGTAATGGTTGTGATTGAGTAGGTTTGAAGTTCAGGGTCACATTATGTTAAGAGGATCAGAGGGGTTGCACAGCGAATTGCGGCCTCACCGGGAGGCGAGGATTGAGGTAACTTGGCGGGATTATGGCAGGCTTTAGTGGGGATGATCGGCGAAGGCATCGAGTTTTTTGGGCAGCTCACAGGTAATTACGGTTGGGGTATCATTCTTCTGACAATCATGGTGCGGATGGTTCTGGTGCCTCTGACGATGTCACAGAATCGCGCCACGCTCAAGATGCGCCAGCTGAATCCTGAACTTGAGCGATTGAAGGCGAAGTATAAGGATGATTCGCAGAAGCTAAACGAGGAGACCATCAAGCTGTGGAAAGAGCATGGGGTCAACCCCGCGGCGGGTTGTCTTCCGATGTTGGTTCAGATGCCCGTGATTATCGCGATCTTCCAGGCATTGAGGGCTTTTGAGTTCGCCGCAGATGCTAGCTTCATGTGGCTCCCGAACCTAGCGGAGCCAGACCCCTTGTTCATTCTCCCGGTTCTGGCGGCCATCAGTACCTATGTCCAGACGAAGATGACCACGGGAGACGCCGAGGCTGCTGGCGGAAGTCAGGCAATCATGATGTATGCGATGCCACTGTTTATCGGCTACATCAGTATACAGTTCCCGGCGGGGCTCGCCCTGTACTGGACGGTCACCAACATCTTTGGAGTTGCACAGCAGTACGTGGTGAATGGGCTCATTAGCGCCGACAGTGATGACCAGGAGCAGGAGGGGGAGTCGGGTTGAGATGAGCAACGCTATCACCAGGCACGGCCGCGATGTCGATGAGGCAGTTAGCAATGCGCTCTCAGAACTGGGGGTATCTCGAGACGAGGTTCAGGTCGAGGTTCTCGAAGAAGGTTCGAGGGGACTCCTCGGGATTATAGGCCAGCGTGAGGCCCGGGTCAGGGTGACCGTTGATCGGAACAAGGCCCGGTTTGTTGAGGAGTTCTTGAGGGAGCTACTCACCCATATCAACCCTGACACCGAGGTAACGGTGAGCGAGACGGAGCAATTGATCGTATGTGAAGTCGAGGGCGAGGATCTGGGCCTGATCATCGGGCGCCACGGGGGAACCCTCAACGCTATGCAGTACCTGTTGAACGTATGTGCATACAGGGGATCGTCGGATCGTCGGGCGATTATGCTTGATGCTGGGAGCTATCGACAACGCAGGAAGAGCAGTTTGACGGAAGTGGCACAGCGGATGGCATCGAGGGCCTGCAAGACGGGTCGGGCTGTTCGGATGGAACCCCTTCCGCCGCATGAGCGCAAGATTGTCCATCTTTTGCTGCAGGATAACCCCCGGGTATCTACTCAAAGTGAGGGGCAAGACCCCCATCGGTATGTCGTGATCGCTCCGGTTGCAGAGCTGGAGTGATCGTGCATTGCGGGCACGGATTGCCCCTGGGATCATCTGGCGCCTCACAGGCTCATCATTGAGGAGGGTGCATGGATGTGAGGGAAGCGCCACAGGGTCCAGGGCATAGTGATCATGGCACCCACAGTGACGAGGTTGATACCATTGCCGCAGTCGCCACGCCGCCCGGTGTTGGTGGCATTGCGATCGTGCGCATCAGCGGTCCGGATGCTCTCCAGGTAGTGAGAGATGTGTTTACACGTCCGGGCAGGTCGGCAGTCCCAGTGCAGGATCTCCCCTCCCATACCGTCCATTACGGCCACATCGTGCATCCTGAGGAAGGCACCAGGGCAGATGAGGTCTTGTTGCTGCTGATGAAAGCGCCGCGGAGTTTCACGGGTGAGGATGTGGTGGAGTTTCATTGCCACGGTGGGCCGGTGCCCGTCGGAGCTGTCCTGCGAGCCGTCCTGGCTTCGAGGGCGCGACTGGCAGAGGCAGGAGAGTTCACACGACGGGCCTTCTTGAATGGCCGACTCGATCTCACGCAGGCCGAAGCGGTAGCTGATGTTATCGCGGCCCGCTCCAGGTCGGGTGCCCAGCTGGCACTGCGTCAGTTGGAAGGGCAGTTGGGAGATAGGATCCGACACTTGAGGTCAGCCCTCCTCGATTTGATGGCCCACCTGGAGGTCGTGCTGGATTACCCCGAGCTTGACATTGAGGAGGCTGACTTACAGGACGCCTGTACGCAGTTGCACCGCATGCAGGAGGGGATCTCGGGGCTGTTGGCAACGGCTGCAGCTGGCCGACCGTTCCGGGAGGGCGTGCGGACGGTGATCCTTGGTCGGCCCAACGTCGGCAAGTCGTCGCTTCTGAATGCCCTGCTTCAGCGTGAGCGTGCTATTGTGACGGAGCTTCCGGGCACGACGCGCGACGTCCTCGAAGAGACGGTCGTTGTGGGGGGCATCCCTCTCGTGTTGACCGACACCGCTGGTGTGCGCCAGGGTTCAGATCGCGCGGAGCAGCTGGGTGTTCTGCGGGCTCGCGAGGCCGCAAGGGGGGCAGAGCTGATCCTCGTGATGTTCGATGACAGCGAGGATTTCACGGAGGACGATTCCAGGGTGATTGAAGAGTTGGACGCACTGGATGAGCCCAGGATCATTGCGGTTGTGAACAAGGTGGATCTTCTCATCGGGGCCATTGCAGATTCTGAACTCTGTAGAAGGGTGGACCAGGGTATTCCTATCGTCCGCATTTCTGCTCGAACCCGGGAGGGCCTCGGGGACCTGGAAGCAATGATCTTTGAATCGGTAGTCGGCGAAGGTGGACCGGCTACAGATCGGGAGGGCGTTGTGGTCAGCAGTGCCCGACACGAGGAGGCGCTGCGTCGGGCGTGCGAGGCCATCAACGATGCCCTGTCCGGGCTTAGGGGCCAGATGCCCGTTGACCTGGTGAGCATCGACCTGCGCGAATGCCTGGAGGCCCTGGGAGCTATCACAGGTGAGGCCGCTGGAGCAGATCTCCTGGATCGGATTTTTAGCAAGTTTTGCGTTGGCAAGTGATGGCCTGTCTGTGAAGGCGCCATGTACATGGAGGGGTTACCTGGCCGTATTAGGGTGGTCAGGGAGCTGCTGTTGAGTTTGGCTTTTGCGCTCAGCATCTGGCTCTCCTACGGGGTCTGACAGCTGGAGGAGCGTGCCAGGGAAATCAGGAGTCTTGCTGACAACTGCCTGGTGGGATTTGGAGGTTACCTCAGTGTTTCACGGCGGTGATTACGACGTTGTTGTTGTGGGTGGGGGTCATGCTGGGGCGGAGGCGGCCCTAGCCGCAGCGCGCTTGGGCAAAAAGACGCTTCTGCTCACCCTGAATGTTGACAGCATATGTTCCATGCCGTGCAATCCTGCGATTGGCGGTCCAGCCAAGGCACAATTGGTCCGGGAGATCGACGCCCTGGGCGGGGAGATGGCAGGGGCGATTGATGATTGCTACCTGCAGATCAGGACCCTGAACACGGGAAAGGGGCCCGCTGTCCGAGCTCTGAGGGCGCAGGCTGACAAGGATCGGTATGCGCTGAGGATGCGTCGGTCTCTGATGCAGCAGCGGGGTCTTAGAGTCAAGCAGGCAGCGGTAGATGCCATTGCGTCGTGCGATGGCGCTGTCTCGGGTGTCACCACCATGACCGGGATCAAGTACGCTGCGAGGACCGTGATCCTGACCACCGGCGTGTACCTCAACGGTCGGGTGGTGACGGGTGGCTATGCTTACGAATCTGGACCGAACGGGCTGATGCCAGCGAAGGAACTGTCCTCTGATCTGTTGCAGCATGGGTTCACGCTAGGTCGGTTCAAGACGGGAACGCCACCCCGGATCGCCCGAGGGACGGTGAACTTTGATAAGATGCGGCGCCAGGACGGCGATTGCCGGCCCCAGGCGTTTTCGTACATGGCCGCGCCGAATGACCCGTTGGGTCAGGATTGCAGGGAGGGTCTTCGGGAGCAGCTTCCCTGCTGGCTCACCCATACCACCGATCAGACCCACGCGATCATTGGCGAGAACATCGGACGCTCACCGCTGTTCAATGGTACCATTGAGTCGATTGGTCCCAGGTATTGCCCTTCGGTGGAGGACAAGGTGATGCGCTTTCCGGACAGGCCCTCTCATCCTGTGTTCTTGGAGCCGGAGGGGTGGGACAACGAGGAGATGTATGTTCTCGGTCTCTCTACAAGTATGCCCGAGGACGTGCAGATGGCCATGTTGAACTCCATCCCCGGGTTGGAGCAGGCACAGATTGTGCGACCGGGCTATGCCATAGAGTATGATTGCATGGATCCGCGCGAGTTGGAACCTTCGTTACAGAGCAAGAAGATCCGCGGTCTCTTCTGTGCTGGGCAGGTCAACGGAACATCAGGTTATGAGGAGGCGGCTGCCCAGGGGCTCATGGCCGGGGTCAACGCGGTGCAGTGGTTGCAGGGGAGAGAACCTGTGATCCTCGATCGGTCCCAGGCATATATCGGCGTGATGATCGATGATCTGGTCACCACGGGGGTCGAGGAGCCTTACCGGATGCTGACCTCCCGTGCAGAGTACCGACTCCTCCTGAGGCAGGACAACGCAGATTTTCGTCTCACCGCTCTGGGCCGGGAGCTGGGCCTGGTCTCGCAGCAAAGATATGAACGCATGCGGTTGCGGCAACGCCTCGTGAGTGAAGAAATCGACCGGTTGCGCAGTACTCGCGTCAAGGGTGCCGGAGCAGTGAACGAGTGGCTTCAGCGTCTGGACACTCGCTCATTACACGATGCGGCGAGTCTTGCCGAACTGCTGCGGCGCCCCCAGGTGGGCTATCGTGACCTGGTCGAGATAGATCACGGAGGGTCTCCACTGGCTCCCGTGGTTTGTGAAGCGGTGGAGATTGAACTGAAGTACGAGGGGTACATTGAGAAGCAAAGCCGCCAGATTGAACGGTTCCGGCGATCGGAGAATCGGCCCATTCCGAGGGGCATTTCGTACGATGAAGTTCCCGGTCTGTCCCGGGAAGCGCAGGAGAAGCTCGCCCAGGTCCGGCCAAGATCGTTGGGGCAGGCAATGAGGATCCCCGGGGTGAAGCCTGCGGATGTATCTGTATTGATGGTGTGGATCGGTCGAAAGTTGTGAGGGAGGGTGCCCATGAATGAGACCCAGCTCGGCCAGGAACTCGCCTCAGCAGGTGTGGGCCTTGGGCCGACCGAGGAACGAAGGCTTATTGCGCATCTTGACCAGGTCAGGCGATGGAATGAAAGACTGAACCTCGTCGCGGATGCACGGGTCCAGGAGATCGTTCGACGTCATCTGCTCGATTCGCTTCTCGGTCTTCGCTTTGTGCCCCATGCACTTTCTGGATTCGAACGAGTGCGGGTTGTGGACGTGGGAAGCGGCGGAGGGTTCCCGGGCCTGGTCGCAGCGGTTGTCCAGCCAGGCTGGGAGGTGACGCTGGTTGATAGTTCGGCCAAGAAAGCCGCGTTCCTTCTGGGCGCTGCAGACGCTATGGAGTTGGCGAATGTCCGGGTGGTCAGAGCGAGGGCCGAGGAGATGGGTCGGGGGCTTTTTGCCAATGAGTCCTCCTTCGATCTCTGTTTGAGCCGTGCGGTGGCACCTGTCACGACCCTGGCGGCGCTGTGTGGGCCTCTTATGAGACCCGGAGGGGTATGTGTCTGGTGGAAGGGCCCAGGGGCGGCACTTGAGATCGAGCAGGGAACAGAATCGCTGAAGAAACAGGGATTGAGACCCATGGGGCGGTACCTTTATCGACTCCCGGGAGAGGACATTTCCCGGGCAATAGTTCTCCTCATGCGGCTCGGCTGAATCCGCAGGATCCTCCCGGCCTCTTCAGCCCGGCAAGCAGGATTTTATACCGGGCAGGAGAATGAATGACTGTGATGGGGAAGGGCGGCGGCAATGTGAGATTTGATGAACGATTGCGTAACGCACAGGTTGATCGATTGTTTGAGGCGATTAGGACGCTGAAGTCTGTCGAGGAATACTATCAGTTCTTTGAAGACCTATGCACGGTGACCGAAATACGGACCATGGCCCAGAGGTTTCGGGCCGCCGAGATGCTCGATCGCGGAGCGAAGTACGAAGAGGTTGTTGCGGATACCGGTATGAGCTCGGCTACGATCAGCAGGATCAAGCGCTTCCTCAATTACGGCGCTGATGGCTACAATATGGCCATTGAGCGGCTTGCTGCTGAGGAGGATGATGAAGAACCCCCCTCCGTTACCCGGTTTGAATGATACCTTCCAGAGCGTATACCCTCCTGGCTGACTCTAATTTCATGGTGCCTTGATCGGTTCCCCTCTGAGTTTGCGAGCCTGATCCAGGACTCGGTACCCGTTGACAGATGAGCAAAGAAGTGATAGTTTGCCTGTATGCTTTAGCGAAGTAAAGAACTAAAGAGAAGGCGGAGGGGGATTCCATGGAGGATCATTATGCTTCGGTCACAGCGCGCACGGCGGGACTGCGGCAGTTGCAGAGCGGCATGTGTGAGGTGTTTCGGGAGCTGGCCTACGATGAGGTGAGCGCACCCATCCTGGCAGATTATGACATGCTCAGGGTGGGCAATGGCACTCCGCCGGAGACCATATACAAGCTTATCAGCGAGGAGAGCGAGGTGCTTGCCCTCAAGGCCGATATGACCACACCCCTGGCGCAGCTGGCAGCCACCGAGTGGGAAAGGGTGCCTCGTCCATTGCGGCTGTCATACGTAAGCCGTGTGTTCCGGCGGGGTGGCGACATGTCTGGGGCGCGCGAGTTGTTACAGGCGGGAGTTGAACTCATCGGTCTGTCCGAGCCAGAGGCCGATGCAGAGGTGATCGCCGTAGGTTGCGAGGCGTTGAGGCGAAGTGGGATTGATCAGTTCCAGATCAGCCTGGGACACAACGGTCTCCTCCGCGAACTGCTGGCCAGCCTCGCTTTGGAGGACGAGCCGAGGAACCTCCTCCGGGACGCCTTGATTCGCAGGGACTTTGTGGTGGCACGACAGGTACTGGGCTCCGCGGGTGGGGATCGACGTTCACTCGTGGGGGCCTTGTCTCCCTTTGGTTCGGCCCCGAGCCTGGAGGCATTGGACTCCCTTGGGATCCAGCTTCCGGGCTTGCGGCGACTGCGGGCTGTGGTGGATGTCCTCGAGGCTTACGGCGTGTCTGAACACTTGCGGATCGATGTGTCGCTGGCAAGGGGTTTTGA
>SKXF01000286.1 GCA_007128555.1 Clostridia bacterium
CCCGGCCTCGCATCCCGTTGGAAGTCCCAGACATAACGCAGAAAGCGGAAAAAGTTCCGATCCGGCCTCTCCGGACAACCGGGAGGCATGTCAGATCTCCTTTGGCGAAGGCAGAAGCTCCGCAGCATCCTGGTCACGACCCGCCGGATGTATAAGCTCCGGGGCAGGTCGAGGAAGATCACCGTGTCAGCGGCCTGGAGGCGGATGTCCAGGGTGGACCCATAGTTCCCGTCGATGATCCAGGCAGTGTCCTCGATCATGCGCCGCTGATCACACTCCCATTCAACCCGGTCGGTCATGACCCAGCCCTGCTTCCAGAAGCGGCTGTCGAGGTGGATAAGGGGCAGACCTGTCATCCACGCCAGCTCCCGCGACAGCGTGCTCTTGCCCGTGCCGGGCGGACCAATCACTGCCACCTTGCGCATGTTCATTGAGCATCAGCTCCATCCTCACCCGGATCGGCGCCAGCCCCGGATCCCCTGAAAGCGAGGACGACGACGATCCCAGCGATGATGGGAGATCCCCCGCCATGTTGTCCCGGGGGACGGTCATCCCACCGATAAGGGGCATGGGCCCTCGCCCCTGCCGACAGTCACCCCTCAAAGATAGGATTCGTGGAGAAGGCCACGTATTCCTCTGCAGATGGCATCAGGGCCCCATCCCGATTCCCCTCTCCTTGCCGGACCCACGGGAGTGTGCCATCGAGGAACGGGTGCAATCCATGAAACTCGTCTGCATCGAGGGAGGTCCTGCCCCGACGGGTTGCCGTGTAAGGGTGGAAGGTTCATGCTACAATACGAGTGAATTGAATAACGACCGACGACAAGCATGCACAGAGGAAGGAGGGCTTCCGTGGCGAAGAAACTGCTCAACGGCAATGAAGCGATCGCCCTCGGAGCACACCTTGCAGGTACCCGGGTGGTGGCAGGCTATCCTGGCACGCCCAGCACGGAAATCATCGAGACCATCGTGAGCGAGGACTACCCAGGCATGTACGCGGAATGGGCCCCCAACGAAAAGGTGGCCCTGGAGGTTGCCATCGGAGCATCCCTCTCAGGGGTGCGAGCGATGGCAACTATGAAACACGTGGGCGTCAACGTAGCTGCCGACCCCCTCATGACCGTCACATACATGGGCGCCCGGGGCGGGCTGGTGATTGTCACCGCCGACGACCCCGGCATGCACAGCTCTCAAAACGAGCAGGACAACCGGAACTACGCCCGCTTCGCCAAGATCCCCATGTTTGAACCCAGCGACAGCCAGGAGGCCCAGGACATGACGATTCGGGCCTTCTCACTGTCTGAGACCTACGACACCCCGGTTTTTGTGCGTTCGACCACGCGGATCTCCCACACCCTGACCGTCGTGCAGACAGCTGAGGCAGCGACCGATCATCCGGAGCCGGGATTCATTCGAGACCAGCAGAAGCTGGTGATGATCCCCTCCAATGCCCGCCTCCGGCACCCGGCCGTGGAGGACCGCCTGGAGAAACTGAGCGCCTTTGTCGCAGGAGCTGATGATCTGAACCGGGTCGAGTACAGGGACCGGTCCCTGGGGATCATCACGGGAGGCGTCGCCTACCAGTACGTCCGGGAAGCCCTTCCCGAGGCCAGTGTGCTGAAACTCGGCATCAGCTACCCCATCCCCCTCGAGATGATCAGGTCCTTCGCCGGCGAGGTCGACAGGCTTTACGTGGTGGAGGAACTGGACCCCTTCTGGGAAATGGAGATTCGCGCCGCTGGCATCGACGTGATCGGAAAAGACGTCATCCCGCTCACCGGGGAACTCACGCCAGACATCATACGGCGGGCCATCGCGGGAGAGGATGAGCACCAGGCCGGCGTGGTCCGCGATGACACCGGCGCTTCCAAGGTCCCGGGCAGACCGCCCAGCCTGTGCCCCGGCTGTCCTCACCGTGGAGTATTCTACATCCTCAACAAGCTAAACCTGATCGTCTCCGGGGACATCGGCTGCTACAGCCTCGGGGTCATGCCTCCCCTGTCTGCCATGGATACCCTGACCTGCATGGGAGCGAGCATAGGACACGCCATGGGCATGGAGAAAGGCCTCGGAGCGGACGCTCCTGATGCCGTCGCCGTGATCGGCGACTCCACCTTCCTGCACTCGGGGATGACCGCCCTGGCCGACGTCGCCTACAACGCCGGCAGTGTGACGACCATCATCCTGGACAACCACTCCACGGCCATGACCGGCCATCAGGGGAACCCGGCCTCGGGCTACAATGCCCGCATGCAGGAGGCGCCCCGGATCGACTTCGGGGCCGTGGCCCGAAGCTTCGGGATTGAGGACGTGCACCGCGTTGACCCCTACGATCTCGATGCCGTCGAGGACGCAATCCGGGCCTCGCGCGATGAAAAGGGACCGTCTGTCGTCATCGCAGACCGGGCCTGCGTATTGCTGGAGCGCCGGGCCCCGGAGAACCGGTACACCATCACCGACGACTGCGTCGGCTGTGGATTGTGCTTCGGGCTGGGATGCCCCGCCCTGTTCCGGTCCGATGATGAAAACGGTCGGGCGGCCATCAACCCGGCCC
>SKXF01000370.1 GCA_007128555.1 Clostridia bacterium
GGACATCTCCAACACCCCATCGACGCCGACCCCTTCGGTCAGATCCAGGACCCTGGCGACCACATCCCCATCTTTTACGTCAATCACAGCGTCGGCTCCCATGGTCCTGGCCAGTTCCATCCGGAAAGGATTCACCTCGGTGGCGATGACCTGCCGCGCACCACAGTGCTTTAACACGGCAATGCTCATCAGTCCGATGGGTCCACAGCCTGTGACGGCAATGCGCACACCCGCTACCGGTCCCGCCAGTGCGGTGTGCACGGCATTCCCAAGGGGCTCCTGGGCCGAAGCGACCCCGAGGTCCAGGTCGGGATCCGTGGGCCAGAGATTCACCGCCGGAAGGGCGATGTATTCAGCGAAGCACCCATCTCTATCAACACCGATGATCCCCGTCTCGGCACATACGTGCCTCTGATCCATCCGGCACTGCAGACACCGGTCACACACAACATGGGTCTCGGCCGTCACCAGCTCACCCACCTGGACATCCGTGACGTTCTTACCGATCTCGACCACCTCGCCAACAAACTCGTGACCGGCGATCATGGGCGGATGAATCCTGCCCTGGGCCCATTCGTTCCAGGCGTAGATGTGATAGTCTGTACCGCATATAGACGTCGCCAACACCCGGATCAGGGCATCGTCGTTGCCTGTGGAGGGTATTTGCACTTCCTGCAGCTCCAGGCCTGGAGCTCGCTCCATCTTCACAAGGGCCTTCATCTTGCCTTCCATCTTCATCCCTCCTCAGAATCTGCGAAGTGAACGGACCGTATCTTCGTCCAATACCTTCATCAGGGCCGTCAGAAGATCGACCGTCTGTTCATAGTCGGAGATGGACAGGATTCCCGCATGAGCATGGATGTAGCGGGTTGGAACACCCAGCACGACGCTGGGCACTCCCGATCGGTAGGTGTGTATCCTGCCGGCGTCGGTTCCTCCGCCCGACATAATCGAGATCTGCAGAGGTATCTCCTCGGACTGGGCGACCTCAATGACCAGGTCCCGCAGCTTCAGGTTGGGGATCATGCTGCTGTCATAAAACAAGAGGGAGGGCCCTCCTCCCAGCTCATCTGTCGCCTCGTCAGGCTCGACCCCCGGCACATCGCCAGCAATGCTGACCTCCAACGCGATGCCGACGTCCGGCCGGACCATATCCACGCTGGTGGTCGCACCCCTCAGGCCGATCTCCTCCTGCACCGTTCCGACACCATAAATGGAGTTGGGGTGTTCCTCGCCTGCCAACCGGTGGAAAAGATCAATAAACAGGGCACACCCGACCCGATCGTCCCAGGCCTTGCTCAGCAGGAGATCACCATGACCCATGGTACCAAAGGGACTGAAGGGTATGATGGGATCGCCAACCTGGAGGCCGAGTTCCCCGGCATCCTCCCGGTCCCGGGCGCCAACATCAATGAACATATCCTTCTGCTTCACGATCTTGTCTCGCTTCTCCCGCGGCAAAATGTGTGGCGGCTTGGATCCAATGACCCCGGTCACATCCCCGCCAGACGTCTTGATCACGACTCGCTGCCCCAGGAGAACCTGGTCCCACCATCCCCCGAGGGGCAGGAACTTGATAAACCCGTCCTCGGTGATATGCCTCACCATGAAGCCGATCTCATCCATGTGCCCGGCAAGCATGATGCGGGGCGAAGCAGAGGTACCCTCGCGGGAGAAGATGACACTTCCCAACCCATCGTAGGTGGGCCTGGCAATGCCATCCATCCACCCGGTGATGAGGTCGGCCACCTCGTGTTCGTGTCCCGGCACACCGGGCACCTGCGTGATCTCCTCCAACATTTTGATTCTCTGGTTTCTGGAAAGACCCAACATAAAATCACTCCCTCGTTTCATTTTACTGAAAAGCACTGGCGATTACATGGGCTACTGCGGAACTGGCCAACAGAACTGGAACTCCAGCCGCCCGGCGGACCGCTTCCCGCATGCAAAGGGAATAGCCCATGCAGTCCATGACAATCATGTCAACGCCCGATATCCGAAGATCTTCGGCTGCTCTCAAGAAGCTCTCCGGATCTCGCTCATAACGGTAGGGCGAGACCGCCGCAGTAATCACCTCGAGCCCTTCTTCTTTCCACAATCCCCCGATGGTTTCCTCCTGGCTGGGATGGGGAACCATCACTCCCAGGGCCCCCCTGGACGGCAGCGCCCGAACCAGGCTGTTGAGGATCTGCCGCGGGAAAATCAGCCTCGCCCCGGGAGCCTCCACGGCAAAGAAACCCGTACACAACACCAGGATAGGATCACATTCCTGGGAGGCCAGGTCCCAGGCGGCCCCTGCGACCAGGCCCTCGGCTTCCCGGTGACCAATGATAACTTCCGAACCGTCAAGAAGCCGGGTCACAAGGGCCTCATCGCCCTCCGACGGCTCGAGGGCCGCAATCTCCGGGCGCGATAAAGAATCCAATGCCCCCCTCTCACGCACGGTCAGACCCTCCCCCCAGATCTGGCTCATGGGCAACACCAGGTCCGGGCGGGGGGACTGCCCTATGGTAATGACGCCCATCATGGTCTCGATCATCTCAGTGTCACCC
>SKXF01000119.1 GCA_007128555.1 Clostridia bacterium
CTCCACGTTGACCTGGTGGGCCGTCTCGACCGTCCCCATCCCGTCGTAGACGTCCACGCCGTTGCCCTCCAGGAGCTGCCGAACCCCGCCTCCGAGGCGCTGGACCACCTGGTCCTTGCGGGCCACCGCTTCCTTCATATCGAAACCTGTAATCGCTGCTTCGATGCCAAACTCTTTCGCTCGGCGGATATCCTCCAGGATCTTCGCTGTCCGCAGCAAGGCTTTCGTGGGAATGCACCCCTCGTTGAGACAGGTTCCACCCAGGGCCCTCTTCTCCACCAGGGCCACCTTCGCTCCCAGCTGGGCCGCTCGAATTGCGGCCGGATAACCGCCCGGTCCACCACCGATAATAACGAGATCATACCGTCCCTGTTCGGTCATTGCCGTAGATGCTCCTTCCAGAGGGGCAACCCCTCACCGCGCCCTGTTCCACTCGTCGCTTCGGTACCGCTCGTCGGCCAACTGCTGCATCTGTCTTTTTTCACCGGGTGACAGGCCCTCCTCGCGGAAGGCGATCCCCAGGGTCTCCTCGAACCCCTGTTGCAGGGCCTGGGCGACCTCACCAGGGGAAAAGGTCCTCCCGGCGACTTCCTCCAGGCCGGCGGCCTTGGATTCGAGGGTCCTGCGCACCCGCTTCCGGACCGCCTCGGAGCCCAGGTTCATGCACCCCACCGCGGCGTCCCTATCAATCCGCAGGGGAATCGAGCCGTGCTGCAGAAGGACCCCTCGCTTTCGAACCTGGGCGCTGCCAATGACTTTCCTGCCATCCACCGTGACCTCGTTGGGGGTGGCGCTGTCGAAACAGGCAGCCGAACTCAGCTCCCTGCTCTTCCGGGTTGGCGGCCGCCCGGGGGCCAGGGCCGCCTCCATCCCCAGGTGTTTCAGGCCGGCCACCAGGGCCGTGCTCAGGCCCCGGTACGTCTCGAGGACGGTGCCGGGCATCAGGGCCGAGTCAATCACCACGGCGTAGGTCAACTCGTGCTGGTGGAGGACGGCGCGCCCCCCTGTCGGTCGCCTGACCCAGTCGAAACCGAACCGGCTGCAGCCCTCCTCGTTGACCTCGCGCTCGTGGGACTGGAAATACCCGATGCTCAGCCCGGGCGGTTCCCACTGGTAAAAGCGGAGGACCGGGGGGCTCTCGCCGGAGGCGCAGGCGTTCAAAAGCGCCTCATCGACGGCCATATTCTCAGCCGCAGTGCGAGCACCCTCCCTGATCAGCCGCCAGCTGCGACCCTCCTCCCTGAGAAAGGAGACCGGGCCTGAAACGGGTCTGCTCATGAGCTCGCCTCCGCCTCCAGGAAGGTCCTTTGAGGAAACAGGTCCGTCGCCTCCAGGGCCCTCTGCGCCTCGACGCCCTTGAGGGGACGGGCGTAGTTATAGGGAATCTGGCCGGGACGCTCGTTATAGTAAGGGCGATTGCAACCCTCACACCCGGAGGTTCTGAAGGGACGTCCCTCCTCGGTGACCTCGGGACCCAGCAGGTCCGACGGGATCCGTGCAATCCGGTCCTGCCGATCGAACTCGAAATCCTCCCTGCGCGCCATGGCACGGGCCAACAGGTAGCCCGCCAGCTGGATCCGCCGATAGGCCGCCAGGGACGGGGGCGGGTGCTCTTCCAGGGGGGTTCCCCGAACCGGGGTGAAAGCGAACAGCCCGACGGTGACCCCGGCATCGGCCATGATCTGCAAAACGTCAATGATGTCCCTTTCGGTCTCGTCCAGCCCGACGATCAGGTGGGTGGAGATCCGCCCACGATAGATCTGCGCCAGCTCGCAGAGCAGCTCGATGCGGCTGACCCATGCCCCGGGACTGGACCCCTTGCACCGGGCAAAGGTCTCCGGGGAGGCAGCGTCAAGGGCCAGGCCCAGGCGATCGGCACCCAGGGCAAAGATGCGGTCCGCCTCGACGGTGGACCGGACGACGGTGTTGACCGCCATGGGAACCTCGCAACCAGTACGGTGCAGCAGGTAGAAGAATCGCTCCATCTCCCGAATGTAGTCTCCTCCATGGACCACCTGGAGACAGCCGCGGCTCACCACATCCTCATCAAAGGCCGCGGCCAGGCATCTGGCCACCTCATCCATCGGGAAGGAGGGCCAGCTGATTCGCGACAAAAAGTGTCTGGGGGAGGCACTCTCTCTCCCCTGGGAACAGAAGGCACAGGCGTAGCCACATTCCTCACCGACCATCAGGTGTGCAGCCGTGGCGACCGCATCCACCCTCTTATCCGTCATTCCCAGTGCATGTGCGCTGCCCAGCGAGACCCTGATCTCCACCTTCCTCACCTCTCCTCTCTCTGCCGAAACGCTTCCAGATCGGGGAACTGCCCGGTGAGGGTGTCTTCCCCGGATCCTACGTACAGGGCACAACACTCATTGCCCCAGTTTACCGCCTCGCCCCCATCAATCTCAAGGGCCCGGCGCCGCGCGAGCTGGGTTGGCTGGACAAAGATGTCAAAATCACATGCCACGGCCAGAAGATCAAGGGCGGCCCGGTACCTGCCCGGGGGCCGCATGCAGCCGATGACCAGGCTGGTCCGGGGCAA
>SKXF01000014.1 GCA_007128555.1 Clostridia bacterium
GGCCGAGCTCGTAGAGAGGTTCAAGTGTTGTGCGGAGGGGGCAGCGATGGCAAGTGGCGCGAAACTGGAGTTGAAGCAAGTCCGGATCCCCTACCAGGCTACCAAGACAAATGCTGTCTTGCAGGACCTTCTCTGTGAGTGTTACGAGTACGTGGGTGAGCCCATAGAATCTCCGCCGTCAAAGGTCAGTGGCTCCTCCGGCGTGGGGAACATGAGCCAGGTGGTGCCCACCGTGCAGGGCGAGTTTTCCCTGGGTTCTGAGGATGTCTCTCTGCACACCAGGGAGTTTGCCCGGTTGGCCGGCGCCGACAATGAGGCTTATCTTGCAAGAGCAGCTGCGGTTCTGTCCACGGCTGTTCTGTGCTGTTTCATGGACCACGAGATCCTTCTTCGGGCCTGGCAGGACTTTCATAATACCCTGGAGGTTATGCGTGGAGGGATGTCTTGAGGGTGTTGTGCAACGGTCTGTCCCGGCAATCATCTTCGTCTTGAATGCAGTGCTGCCCTGCCCGTGCCGCTGACCTGGAGCACAGCCGTCTTTACCCGCGAGCTAGCAAGCGATACCTGGGTCGGGTGTCCGTGTCCTTGCTCCCGTACGCCAAGGGGCTCCGCTGGAGTTATTGCGACTGGCGATCAGGTGGCGGGTCTGGATCTCGTGGGTGGGGCCGGGTTCCATGCGCCCCTGACGGGTTAACCCAGGTAGGACACGCCCTTATGTACACTGGTGATTTTGGGTCTTTTCCTCATTGACTTAGGCGGGGGACGTCATGTTGGCGTCCTGCGGTAGCGAGGTATTCATACAAAGGACACGATCCGGTACTATGGTATTATGTAGTAGGGAGCTCCGCTCCCACTAATCCAAAGGAGGCTGATCATGAGTACGCAGGATAACTTGATGGATGCGTTTGCAGGTGAATCACAGGCGAACCGGAGGTACCTGGCCTTTGCTCGGAAGGCGGAGAAAGAGGGATTCCCCAACATAGCACGGATCTACAAGGCGATTGCTGAAGCGGAGACCATACACGCTCTGACGCATCTTGATGTCGCCGGAGGCGTTGGAGAGGTCGAGGACAACCTGATCGAAAGCAAGGAGGGCGAGCATCACGAGTACACCGTGATGTACCCGGAATTCATCGAGAAGGCAAAAGAGGAAGGCAACACCCGGGCACTGCGGAGTTTCGAGATGGCGAATGCGGCCGAGAAGGTGCACGGCAAGATCTTCTCACGCCTGCTGGCTGCTGTGCAGAACGAGGACGATGGCCCGGATGGCAGCGTGGAACTGTGCCCGGTCTGTGGTTGGGTGGGTCTCGAAGAGATCCCGGAGCGGTGCCCGATCTGCAATACTCCATCGAAACGGTTTGAGAAATTCTAGATCTGACCTGTCCGTCGAGCGTTGATGCGGCCCTGGGTTTCGGTGCCGTTATGCGCTCCAGCAGGTACATAAGTCCGCGCCGCTTTCGGGTCTCTTCCGGATGGCCCCTGGCGAAGGGGGCGAGGAGGCGGTCGAAGGCGGCCGGGCTGCGGTTATATCCCTCCGCGATCCGCATGCTACCGATGAGATTCCCACCGATGCAGATGCGATTCGGACACCAGAAGGGGTCTCCCCGGGCGTGATCATTGTGGCGCCTATGTCGTCCGCCTCCCTGTTCGCAGTCCGGGGTCTCCCGGGCTGGCGGTTGCTTAGTTCTTCTGCAAGGAGAGGGCCTCTCCCATCTTCCGACCTGCCACTGTGGCTTGCCGTAGCTGGTCTTTGGTGGGGCGATACTTCACGTTGATGAAGTCGATCGGTGCCTCCCACCCCATGGACTCGATGAACTCATGGACTTCCCCGGCTCCCTGTCCGCTCCAGCCGTAGGAACCAAAGGCCAGGCCCAGGCGCTTCTGAGGCTTCAGGCCCTTGAGGTAGTTCAGAAATCCGGCCACCGTGGGGAGCATCCCATTGTTCAGCGTGGGGGTGCCGATCAGCAGGGCCCGGGAGGTGAGAACATCCGCCATGATCTCTGACATATGGCTGTTTTGCAGGGTTCGGACGGTCACTGGGACGCCGGCTTCCTCCAGGCCTCTCTGAAGGGCCAGGGCCAGCTGGGTCGTCGATTCCCACATGGTGTCGTACACGATCAGCGCTCGTTGATCGGTCTCGTGGTTGGCCCAGCGAGGGTAGACCTCGAGCAGCTCGGGCAAAAACTTCCTCCACACGACACCGTGACTGGGGGCGATCATATCAATGGGCAGGTCGGCGAGGACATCCAGGGCTTTCTTTACTTGCAGGCCAAAGGGGAGAACGATATTGGCGTAGTATTTTGCGGCCTCTTCGTGCAGAAGGTCCCAGCCGATCTCGTCGTCGAACCGCTCGTGACTGGCAATGTGCTGTCCGAAGGCATCGTTGGGCAGAAGGAGGCGGTCCTCCCCGATGTAGGTGACCATGGAGTCGGGCCAGTGCACCATCGGAGTGTGTACGAAGGTGAGGGTGCGGTCGCCGATGGGAACCTCGTCGCCGGACTTGACCAGCTCGTAGTTGTACTCGCCGTGATAGTGGACCAGGCCGTCTTTGCCTCGCGGTGAGGTGATCACCTTCGCGTTCGAGGCCACATTCATCACTTGCGGCAGGCTGCCGGAGTGATCCATCTCAACATGGTTTGCCACGATGTAGTCAATATCTGATGGGTCACAGACATTCGAGATCCGCTCCAGCATTTCGTCGCCTTTGTGGTGCTTGACCGTGTCAACGAGGGTCACCTTGTCATCAACGATAAGGTAAGCGTTGTACGTGGTGCCGCGTGGGGTCACGTAGCCGTGGAAATAACGGAGATCCCAGTCGATGGCACCCACCCAGTACACGCCAGGTTTGATCTGCACCGGCTGCATCTTGTTGCTCCTTTCGAAACTGCGTCTATTTAAGGGCGGTGATGGCCCCGAAAAGACGAGGTGAGCCCCATGCAGGCTCACCCCTCCCTGCTATTCCTTTTCGAAGGCATCCTTGCCTGCGCCGCAAATGGGACAGGTCCAATCATCGGGCACCTTCTCGAAGGGCGTTCCCGGTGCGACATCGTTGTCGGGATCTCCCTCTTCCGGATCGTAGACGTAACCACAGATGGTGCAAACATACTTGTCCATGCTATCCCTCCTTTCCTCGCTGGCTTCTTCTTCCTTGGGTGCCACGGGTGCGGTCCGTGGCGTGGTACCTCTTTTTACCTGGTGGTAGTAAGCATAGGTCATCGGCGTTCCCTCGGTGAGAACTTCCGCCTCGTCGACTTCAAAGAGGAAGACGGTGTGGCTGCCAGCATCCATCTCGCCGACAACTTTCCCCGTGAGGTAGCTGAGCACGTGTTCTGTCACGTAGGGGGCGCCTTCCTGGCTCCATTGGTGAGACACCTCCGCGAACTTGTCCGTATCACGACCGCTCTTGAACCCGAACGTGCCGATCAGGGTGAGGGGTGTCTCCTGTTCAAGCACCGAAACCGTGACGAGTCCGCTGGACTGGATAAACTCGTGGGTCAGGTTGTCCTTGTTAATGCTCACGGCCAGGGTCACCGGGTTGTTGGAGATCTGCATCGCCGTGTTGGCTACCTGGCCGTTGCAGGCGCCGTCTTTCACCGAGCACACAAGGTAGAGTCCGTATGTTATCTGGTGCAGCGCTTTCGAATCGACCGTCAACACCTCCATTCTATGGTGGGCTTAAGTTGCCACGGATTCGACCCATCTCCATGAGTCATATTGTACCATGATCAGGCCGAGATGCTATCGGCAACTCTTTACTACATGGTAACACTGTCATCTTAGGGCGAGTCAATCAGCATGACGCTCTCGTCCGGGTGGTCTGAGGCAGCCCGCAGGGGAACCGGAGGCCGGCGGCGAAAATGTGAGAGTCATGCCGTGAGAGAGGAGAGCCCCCATGAAACCAACGCTTCCTGTGAGAGGTGGTCGGATTGACGCCACCCAGGGTTCCATCGTTCGATCCCTGGTCCGGCTCGCGGGCCCGATCCTGACCAGCAATGTGGCGATGGTGGTTTACGGGGTGGGCCAGATGTTGTGGCTGGGGCGGTCAGGCGCCGATGCCGTTGCCGTCGTTGCCATGGGCATGCCCATCATGGTCTTCTGCTGGGCGATAGGAGATGGTTTCGTCATGGGTGGGGCGGCCCTCGCGGCCAGGTATGCTGGTTCTGGAGACGATAGAACAGTGAATCGGGTTGCAGGTCACGTGGTGTTGCTTGTGGTTGCATACTATCTCCTTCTGGCTGTTTTTGCGGTGCCCATCATGGAGCGGGTCGTGATCTTCATTGGCACCCCCACCGACATCGCCAGCGAGGTTGCCCTTTTTGTCAGAATCCTACTCCTGGGCATGCCGCTAACCGAGATCTTTTACGCGTACTCGGCCCTTCTCCAGGGGATCGGAAACAGCGTCACCCCCATGAAGATGTTCACCGCGGCCATGCTGGCTAACATGATTCTTGACCCCCTTCTCATCCTGGGCATGGGTCCCTTCCCTGCCCTGGGTGTCGGGGGAGCAGCTGCGGGAATCATCATCTGCCGTGGGGCTACGGCGATGATCTGCGTGTTTATGCTCATCCGAGGCACCCACGGTGTGAAGTTGACATGGGACGATCTCCGGCTGGATTCTACCTTGCTTCGCCGTTTGGGAAAACTGTCGCTGCCCATTGGTGGTGAAAGGCTCTTGCAGGGTGCGGAGCAAATCGTCCTGGTCTCCATTGTCGCTGGCTTTGGTGCCGGCGCCCTGGCGGCCTACGGGGTGGGATCCCGAATTTTATCCCTGGCCACCATGCCCGGGTTTGCCGTGGGGACGGCGGTGACCACCCTGGTGGGGCAGAATCTCGGAGCCGGGCGACCGGAGCGGGGCGAACAGGCTACCTGGACCAGTGGTGGCCTGACCTTCCTGCTGCTCACCGTCCTTGGCATCAGCATGGCCGCCCTGGCGGAGCCCCTGATCAGCCTGTTCAATGCCGAACCCGAGGTGCTTCAGCATGGGATCGTCATGCTTCGCATCCTCGGCCCCACCGTGGGTCTTTTCGGCGTGTTCGTGACCTTTGGTGGAACCTACAGGGCCCTGGAGCGAACCGGCGCTTACCTGTTCTGGGTCCTGATCTCCTCATGGTTGATCAAGATACCCCTGGCATTGATCTTCCCCGCCCAGATCGGAACCCCGGGAATCTGGCTGGCCATCGCCGTCAGCAATCTCCTGGGCGCGGCTGGCACGGGACTGCACCTGAAGAGGTGCTTTGCCCCGGTAGCAGGAGAAGCAAAACCCGCCTTGAAGTGAGCACAGGCCAGATCGGACGGCCAGGCAGGCTGGCCCATCCCAGCTGCCTCGATCCTGCTGTCTCAACACGGGTGATTGCTGGGAGCCTCCAGGTATGCCACCGCCTGGATCTCCACACTGGCCCCGTAGTGCAGCTCCCTGGCAGGAACAACCGCTCTTGCGGGTGGTATGGGCACATCGCGCAGGAATGCCTCGTATACGGCGTTGACCTCGGGCCAGAGCTCGATGTCGCTCACGTACACCGTGACCTGGACCAGGTTGTCCAGATCTGCGCCGGCAGCGTGCAGTATGTGCTGTATGTTCCTCAGTGTCGCAGCCGTCTGCTGGCGTGCGTCACCTTCCACCAGGTTACCTTCGGTGTCAAAGGGCAGTTGCCCTGAGATGAACAGCATTTCGCCTGCCAGGACGGCCTGCGAGTAGAATCCGGCGGGGGTCGGGGCCGCATCGGTCCTCAATTCTTTGTGCACACTCAACACGTCCTCTCTCCAGGTTGTGGTCGCTTGGCTTATTGTAGGCAGACAAGCGGTGGGTTGTCAGCGTGGCACCTTCTTCCCGTAGAGGGTTCCGCTCGACAGGGCCTTCCCCGGGGGTGACCGGATCTTTTGTGACGAAGGTGTGCATGGTTTTTGAAGTAGAGCAACGGGAGACAGGCTCTGTTGTGTTGACCGGTTTATCCTGGCCGATGACCTTGAGGCGAAGGGCGACGGCTCCTGGCATGGTACAGGTGATCGTGCTATGGTTCATCAGGAGAACGGCTGTGGTGGCGTTGACACCTGGCACTCATCGAGGACGGGGGAGGTGGATCAGCGGTGCGGAATCTTCTGATTTTCGCGGTGTGTATGGTGCTCCTGATCCTTCCGGGCTGCGCAAGTGTTCCGGAGGAGGCACCGGATCTGGACGGGGAGATCCTCAGTATCGGGCGTTCCGTGGGAAGCGAGGCGGTGCAGATTCTCGTGGAGGCGCATCCCGGGCAGTTCGATGGGTTGGAAATGGCCTACGTGTTTATTTTGGATGATCGGGCGGTTTTCCTCAGAGAGAATGATGCCGATCGCGGAGTGTCCATAGCAGACCTCGAAGAGGGACAGAGGGTGAAGGTCTGGTTCGATGGACCGGTGGCGGAGTCCGACCCGGTTCAGGGGACGGCCAGAGCCGTGCTGATCGTCTCAGATCCGTAGGCTGCCGTGCCAGCCAGGGAGGTCCCGGACCGCACGTGATGGCTCTCGTCCTGGTACTACCGTGAGCGCTCGAGGACCTTCAGCCCTTCAGCAGTCAGACTCGGCGCCAGGTCGGCGTGTTCTTCCGCCTCGCAGTAGGCCCTGAAGAACAGGAGCGGATCGCGGCAGGTATCAAGGAGCCTCGTCTTTCCCAGTTGGTCCCGGATCATCCTCGCCATGTAATAACCGACGGGGTGGCCGCTGGCGGCGAGGCGGCCCTTGATCTTCTCGCCGATGCTACTTGCTTCATCTGGATGCTTCCCCAGTGACCGGAGTTGCGTGTCCATGAATCGCAGAAATTGCGGAGTTTTCTCGACCTCATCAGCGAGGGATTCGGAAACAGTACCCTGTTCAAATTCGGCATCAACATTCACCATATCGGCCAGGCCTTCCAGGTGGACCTGGTCCACAACCCACTCCAGGGCGGTTCGATCATCCGTGGATGTTCCCAACTGCAGTCCGGTGAGCTGACACATGTAGTGATGGTGGAATTCGTGGGCCAAAAAGGGCATCAATGCCTCTCCCGAGGTCATGGCCAGCAGAGGGTCGATCACGATGGGGCAGTAGCCCCTCCCATCCAGGTCGAAGACGGCGAAGGCCACCCTCGGGTCGTCCCCATAATCTCCCGGTGGTAGATGACGCATGGCCATGTCCACGGCGGATCGGTATAGATCCGGGGAGCGGGCCATCTCCTCCAGGAAACCTTCCAGTTCTTCCTTCGCCTGCACCACCTGTCGATAGTGTTGTATGAAGCGCAGCTGCCCAGGAGGAGGATTCTCTGAGCGCAGGCCGGGCCTGAAGGCCAGGCGCCAGCACTGCTTGAAGAAGTCAGCGGAGAATTCGGACGCCGTGAGGGCCCGGTACGCGGGGGTGTCAAAGAGTGAGTGCCAGAGTTCGTCATTGGGTTCGATGTCCCTGCTCAACGCATCGGTCACCCGCCAGAAGATCGGTACACCAGAGAAATCAAACCTCACATCAGACTCCTCTCCATTGCTCCTCCTGTGACTTACCGAGAGAGGGGAGGTTTCGGACCTCCCCCGACGGCACCTCCATTATTTCTGCAACCCTTTTTCCTGCAGCATGGGACCGAGGACGGGGCTGGTGAACTCCGAAGCCAGCATGTCCATGGCCAAGAGGTCAAAACGCTGGTTGCCAATGCGCATCACCTCACGAAGCCGACCCGCCATCTTGAAGCCCACTTTCTCATAGCAACGAATCGCCCTTGCGTTGCAGGACAGTGCCCGGAGATGAATACAGTGAAGTCCCAGGCCCGTGAAACCAAAATCCAGCATGAGCTGCGTGGCCTCGGTTCCCAATCCCATCCCCCAGTAGTCGCTTTCACCCAGCATGATTCCGAGCTCGGCCGTACCGTTGCGGAAGTCGATATCGTGCAGGCCTGCATTGCCGATGGGAACGAGTTCCTCGCGGCGGTAGACGGTCAGGATGCGCTGGCCTGGCCCGCCTGAGGCCTCCTCGTACCATTTTTCCTCGTCTTCGAGGGACATAGCGGAGCCCCAGAGTGTCAGGTAGCAGTTCACCTCGGGGTTATTTACCCACGTGAGATACGTTGGAACCAGGTCTTTTCTCCTGGGGCCCAGGCAGACCCTTTGCCCCGTCAGGATCATGTCTTTTTCATGCGTCATTCCCGGCACCTCCTCGAATGAAGTTATTTCTCCGCATTATACACGAGGTGGCGAATTATGCCAATATGGTAACAAGATTGAAATAGAAGCGACGGTCTCCCGCCGTCTGGAGCAGGAGTCCCAGGTGATACCCCTGGCTTCTCCCAGTGTGGGTCTTGTTTGCAACATCCAGAGAGGTTAAAATATAGGAAACTTAGCAAGAGGAGGCAGGTCATGTTTGGAAATGGGTTCCGGATCCGTACCATGCTCAACGTTCGGCTCAATAAGGCAGCGATGGTCGGCCCTTTCGAGGGCGTAGTGTGCCCTCGGCCCATGCGACCTGTTCCCGGAGGGGATGATCGAGTCATCTCCGAGGCCTGCTGAATCACAAGCAGTGACCTCTTTACAGGCCCACCGGGATGCCGGTGGGTTTTTTGCTTTCCCGCCGGTGCGAAAGGAGTGTCCGACGTGCCGATGCCCGCCGATGTCGTGCAGAGAAAACTCAAACAGCAACTGAAGAACCTGGGCGAGGCAGACAAGATCGCGTTGCTGCAGCGGACCCTGGATGAACTGCCCGGGTTCACCTCTGGTCCCTATGGGAGGTTGAAGAACTGGATCAGGGAACAGATGCAGGGTGCCCAGAAACAGGCCCGGATCGTACACCAGGAGCAGTTCATGGTCAGGAAAGAAGGCCTGTGCACTGCGGCTCTCATAGGGCCGCCTAACTGCGGCAAGTCCTCTTTGTTGAGGGCACTATCAGGGCGACAGGTTCGCATCGGGGATTATCCCTTTACGACGCTGAAGCCGATCGCCGGGATCGTCAAACTTCACGGAGCTCCCATACAGCTGGTGGAGGTTCCGGGTTTGATCGAGGGAGCATCACAGGGCAAGGGCAGTGGAAAGGCGTATCTGTCTGCGGTTCGTGCGGCGGACGTGGGCATCTTCATGGGTGCTCTGACAGAGCATGACTTCAACCTGTTCTGTGATGTTGTCAGAGAGATCGAGCAGGCTGGCATTGATCTGCCGCGCTTCGTCATCACCACCAAGGCCGACCTGCCGGGTGCCCAGGAGGTGTTTGACCGGTATCGCAGTGCCTGTGCGGGCAGCCGGTTGGTTCGCATTTCTGTGCAGAACGAGGAGGGGCTGGAAGAAGTCCGGGAGGCCCTGTGGGAGGCCGCTGGCCTGATACGCGTCTTCCCCCGGGCGGGAGCCCGTGACAGGGAGCAGGCGGAGGACCCCATTGTCCTGGAGGGCGGCAGCACGGTGGCCGACTTCACCCAGACCATACATCGTGGGCTCCGGGACGGTGTGCAGCAGGCGCAGGTCTGGGGCAAATCCGTGAAGTTCCCGGGGCAGCCCGTGCCCATGGACCACGTACTGGTTGATGCCGATGAGGTGCTGCTGAAAATCAGGAGGTCATAGAGGTTGTCCCAGGCAGGCCGCCCAGGATCCGGCTCCGTGCAGGTGTCACGCCGGGTTTCCTGGGCGACCGGGCCTTCAGAAATGGTGTGCGTATCCCCGGCACAGGCGCGGTTCCAGCGGGGGATCGGTTATGACATTGAGGTCTTTTTGGACCTCATCCCACGTATCTACGGTGCAGGTCATGTGGGCATGGACCAGTTTTACCCCGTCCCTGGTGTTGCACGCACCGGTACCGCTGTCCTTAATCATGAAACGCCAGTGGGCATTGATGCATTCCATGCCCTGGCGTTCGTACCATCCCTGGGATCTGGGGTCCATGCTCCACCACTCCATGTAGTGGATTCCCCGCTGCTGGAGAAGACGCACTGCCTTGCGCAC
>SKXF01000022.1 GCA_007128555.1 Clostridia bacterium
GGCTGCGGTCAGGCCGAGGAGCCGACCGACCCGGCCGACCCGACAGAACCGGCCGAGCCCGGTGGAGAAGATCCCGACGAGGACGAGCCGAAGTACGGCGGCACCTTCATCGTTGCACAGTATTCCGACATCACCCACCTCAACCCGTTCATGAGCACGGACGGTGCATCGAACACGGTGAACACGACCATCCACCAGGGATTGGTGGGCTACCGCTACAACAACGAGATCACCCCGCTATTGGCAGAGAGCTGGGAGACGTCCGAGGATGGTCTCACCTGGACCTTTCACCTGCGACAGGGCGTCAAGTTCCACGACGGTAGCGAGTTCACCGCCGAGGATGTCAAGTATACCTACGACCTGATCATGGATCCGGCCACCAGGTCACCACGCCTGGGTGACCTGACCCCGATCGATCGGGTGGAAGTGGTTGATGAGTACACCCTGCGCCTCGTTACTGAGGAGCCCTATGCTTCCTTGCTGGACAAGGTAGCGACCCGGGGCATCATCTCCAA
The DNA here is from genome assembly GCA_007128555.1 of Clostridia bacterium. Next base: position 516 of record SKXF01000022.1, read on the forward strand.
GGCACACACCGAGGAGCACGGCCTGGAGGGGTACAACCGCCATCCGATCGGCACCGGTCCCTTCGCCTTTGTCAGCTGGCAGCCAGACGAGAAGATCGTACTGGAACGCTTCGAGGATTACTGGGAGGGAAGGCCCTACCTGGACAGCGTGGAGTTCGTGGTCATCGTGGAAGACTCGGTCCGCCAGATCGCCATGGAGACCGGCGAGGCTCACTTCAACTGGTGGAATGTGCCGGAGGAGGACATCCCGGGCATGATCGAGGGTTCTGACATCGATGTGCTGCAGTATCTTCAGACCGACTTCCACATGCTGATTCTGAACAACCAGCATCCGTTTTTCGAGGACTACCGGGCCCGACAGGCCATTGCCTATGCCATCGATAAGGAAGCGCTCGTGGACAATTTCGCCCGCTACTCGGGTGTTATTGCCGACGGCCCTTACTCAGAGGCCTACGGCTATTTTTACACCCCCGAAGTGCTCACCAGGCACCGCCAGGATCAGGACAAGGCCCGTGAGCTGCTGGCTGATCTGGGCTGGGAAGAGGGTTCCGATGGCATCATGGTACGCGACGGCGAACCCTTTGAGTTTGACGTCATGGTGCGCGCCGGCGACGAGAAGAACATCAACGAGCTGGTGATGATCCAGAGCTGGCTGCGCCAGGTGGGCATTACGATGAACATCCAGGAGACGGAATGGTCGCTGGTCCTTGAACGTCTGACTGAGACGCGGGAGTACGATGCCTGCAAGGTACAGTTTGGCTCCAGCCCTGATCCCGACCACTACACCATATTTCACACGCAGGGTGGGTTCTGGATAGGTCAGTACAACAATGAGCGCGTGGACTACGTGCTTGATCGCGGTCGCAGCGTGATGGATCCCGCCGAGCGCAAGGCCTACTACGACGAGTACCAGGAGATCACCTCATACGAGCAGGCGGTGGTGTTCCTGTACCACTCGCAGCGCAACAACACGCTCTCGGCCCGGTTCAGGGGCATGACCAGTGAACCCTCCGGCATGCTGCAGCTGCTCCACGTGGTGTGGGATACGCAGGCAGGCAGCTGAACAGCCGAATGTGATCGGCAGCGGGGGGGTGGCGGCCTCCTGATGGGGGTTCCCTCGCCCTCCGCTGTCCCTGGTGAAGGAGTTGGTGTCATTGGCTCAGTTTCTGACAAGAAGATTGATACTTTCTCTCTTCATACTTCTCGGCGTTTCCTTCATCGTCTTCATCATCATGCACATGGCCCCGGGTGATCCTGTGCGCGTCGTGGCAGGGCTGGATGCCCCCGCCGAAGTGGTGGAGGCCATCCGGCGTGAATGGGGTTTTGATCAGCCCATCTACGTGCAGTACATTCGTTGGCTTCGTCGTGCCGTGCTGCTCGACTTTGGCCGATCGGCTATCACGGGCGAGACCGTGGCTTTTTCCATTCTCAGCCGACTGCCCAATACCATCAAGTTGAACCTGGCGGCTTACGCGGTGGCGCTGGGCATCGGTGTGCCCCTGGGGATCCTATCGGCGTTGAAACAGTATTCCTTCCTCGATCACGCGGGGACGGTGGTGGCGTTGATTGGCATATCCATGCCGTCGTTCTGGCTGGGGCTGCTTCTCATCATCGTGTTCTCATTGAACCTGGGATGGTTCCCGTCCTTTGGAGCCGGTACCCTGGGCCATTACGTGTTGCCCACGATGTCGCTGGCCACAGCACAGATTGCGCTCCTCATGCGGATGAGCCGCTCCAGCATGCTCGAGGTCATGAAGAAGGACTACATCCGCACCGCCCGGGCCAAGGGGCTGGGCGAGCGCGTGGTGGTGTATAAACACATGTTCAAAAACGCGGCCATTCCCATCGTGACGGTCATTGGCATGCGCCTGGCGTACGTAGTGGGGGGTTCCGTCATCATTGAATCGGTGTTCTCCTGGCCGGGGGTGGGTCGTTTGGCGATCAACTCGCTGCACAGCCGAGATTACTTTGTGACCCAGGGCGTGGTGTTCATGACGGCTCTTTGCATCGTGGTGATGAACCTGCTGGTGGACCTGTCCTACGCCTACCTGGATCCGCGGGTGCGCTACAATTGAGGGGGACCGAGATGACCGGGCAAGATCAACACAAGACAGTGAAGGCACAGACCGCCGGCGAGGTGCCTGCCGAGAGCTGGATGTGGCGGGCCTGGCGACGTTTCCTGCGCCACAAGTTGGCCGTAGCGGCTGCGATAGTAATCCTGCTGCTCTACCTGGTAGCGGTTTTTGCTCCGTGGATTGCCCCCTACGATCCCATCGACGACATCTTCCTCACCCGGCGCCTGGAAGGACCCTCCTGGGAACACTGGTTCGGGCTGGACGAGGTGGGACGGGATGTGCTTTCGCGGGTGATCTGGGGCAGCCGGATATCATTGAGCATCGGCTTCCTGGCTGCCAGCATCTCCCTGGTTATGGGAGTCGTACTGGGCGCCCTGGCCGGCTACTTCGGCGGTGCGGTGGACACGATTATCATGCGCCTGGTGGACCTATTGATGGCCATCCCGCAGATACTGTTGATCATTGCGGTGGTGGCCGCGCTGGGCCCCAGCTTCTTAAACGTCATCGTGGTGATCGGGGCCACCGGATGGACCCAGTACGCCCGGGTCACCCGGGGTGAGTTCATGTCGTTGCGCAACGAGGAGTTCGTGGAGGCGGCCCGAGCGGTGGGGGGTAGCACGGCGCGCATTGTATTCGGGCACATCCTGCCCAACTGCCTGGCACCCATCATCGTGTTGGTGACCCTCAACGTGGCCACGGCAGTGCTGATCGAGACGGCGCTTTCGTTCCTTGGATTCGGGGTGCAGCCGCCCACGCCCAGCTGGGGCAACATCCTGACGCCGGGCCGGCAGTTCCTGCGACATGCCCCGCACATCGCCACCATGCCGGGTCTGGCCATCACCCTTACCGTGCTGGTCTTCAACCTCGCCGGCGATGGGCTGCGGGATGCCCTCGATCCCCAGATGGACGTCTGATGCTCACGTCGGTTGTGAGGTGATGCCACTGTCCCGGGAGCGCTGGGTGTTGGCCATTTGGATCGCGGTTGTCGGGGTGCTGTTTGGGTTGAGTGCGAACAGCGCCCTTGCATCCGTGGTTCCGTACGGGTGGCCCGAGGGCTTCTCTGACCTCCAGGCGCTGGGCACAATCACCCGGTTCGCTCCGTATATGCGTACGGATCTGTGCCGGGAGTCGGACTCGCTTCACGCGGCATGGTTGGTGGATCACGCAGCTGGCGAATCCAATGCGGTGTTGTATCGGACGGTTGACCTGGCGGATGGACAACCGGGATCTGATCCCGAGGTGTTGTTCGAGCGTGCGGAAGGCGGCAGGATCCAGGATTTCGACTTCGCCCTGACCGAAGGTGGCGTGCAGCTGGCGTGGGTGGCCTTGACCGGCGGCGAGGTGCAGCTCATGACCGGGAACTTCGCGCTGAGCCAATACGGAGTTGAGGAGCGTTGGGTCCGCACCGTGTTGCGTACCGACCGCTCCATTTCTGATCCCCGGGTCGCAGTGGCCGGTGACGAGGTGTACCTGGCATGGGCAGACTCTCGTGCTGGCGTTATGAACGTGGGCCTGGGTGTACTTGATCTCGCTAGCGGTGATATCAGCGAGATAGAGGTTTCCGCCACACTCCAGGGTTCGGCGGTGCCGGAGGTGTTCGAACACCGTGAGCAGGTTTACCTGGCCTGGGTGGAGCGGGTGGGGGAGACCACCCGCGAGCTCCGAATCGCACCTGTATCAGGTGGCACCGTCGGTTCAGAGATGGGTGCACTGGCTTATGCCACCAAGGCCCGGGAGGTCATGCCATCCCTGGTGGCGCATGCTGATCGTACCGACGTCCTGGTCACGGTGCGGGATGCCGGCAGGGATCACCTCTTTTACCTGGACCTGGGGACCTGGCTGGATGCAGGTGGCGGCGATGCCGCAGTGACAGAGGAGGGCCAGTTCCTTCTCAGCACGGCTGACGTGGCCGACGCGAGCTTGGTGCAGCATGTGACGGAACGCACCGATCTAAAGATCAGCTACACCCTGTTGGATCGCGGGAACCGGATGTCCGTCTCTTTGGGTACTTTGACCAGCGAAGGTTTTGCGTCTGAAGAAATGACGTCGACGGTGCAGGGAGCCTACCGTCCCTCTGCGGTTGTGGACGAGGCCGGGCAACGGCATCTTCTGTTTCTGATGGTCCAGGCAGATCTGTCGGTGAGCGTGCAGTACATGAACACGGTGAACCCGGCAACGGTATCCTATTGGAACGTGATCGGCCTTGATGCAAAACAACCCCTGGCGTCGATGCCCGGGCGCGTACTGATGGTGTTGGCCCTTGCCGCAGCCATGTTCCCGCCCAACCTGCTGCCCGTGCTGATTGGCGGCGGGCTCCTGTTCGCCGCGGGAGCACGGATTCCCATCGAGGGCGCCTGGTTCCCTGGATGGGTGCTGGCGGCGTTCACGGTCGCCTGGAGTTCGCTGCTCAGCGAGCCGTTCCTGTATTATGGAGGGCACAGCGTGCTGCTGACAGATACCCTGGCAGCCGTGGCACTCTGCTTCGTGGGTACCTGGCTGCTGGTGCGGAGACGCCAGTGGCGAGGGGAACCGTTGGCGGTGGTGGTGCTGGTGGGTCTTTGGTTCCTGTGGTTCTTTGCCCTTACCCTGATTCGCATGTGAGGTGGTAACAATGGTAGGCCTTTTTGAAAGCTGGACGGATGCATGGCGAGTCTTGCTCGTTACGGTGGCGCTGATGGCTGCCATGGCCACCTACGTCCTCGTGGGAGTCTTCATAGCTGGCTAAGCACCTGAGCCGATCTGTCCCGAATCCCATGTTTGCGTGGCCAGTGAGCCCGCCTGCCATATAAATGGAAGTTGTCCCCTCGTTGATATCTTGCCATGTTGCACACACCTCGCAATGTGTTACCTGATCCAAGAACCCGTAATATAAGGAAGAAAGCCCCTTTCCAGGGAGGAAGGCCTTCCTCCCTGGAAAGGGGTTGCCTGAACATGAACCGGGCCTCTTCCTGGATCGCAGCACACGATTTGATGGAATGACTTCTGAATAAAAAGAATAGACCCCTATCCCTTTTAGGACGGAGGTCTATCTGTGTCGGGCTGCCCGGATTTGAACCGGGGGCCTCTTGAACCCCATTCAAGCGCGCTAGCCAAACTGCGCCACAGCCCGTCGTCACGTTCAACATATGTACTATACCACAGGTGCGTTTCGCTGGCAACACTTCGGACCAATTCGGCCGCTGTGGACAGAGCTGGCAACGCTGGAAATCCGGGGTCTGGGGCTAGGTGCCCGGGCCCGGGATCTCACTTGACTCCGCAGCCTTCGCTCCGGGGTCCCCGGTGGGAGGTGACCTGCGCCCCAACCCGATCCCCAGGGCCAGAATCGGTCCCATGGAAAAGAGGACCTTCCTGCTAGAAGGCATGTAATCCCAGAACGCTTCCCGGAAGGCATCCCAGACATCCCTGAAACTCTCTCCCGGCATCTGCAGCTGCGTGCCCTCCTCATCCCGTGTGAGCCAGGCATACTCTGACCGCTCAATGGAAGTTTCCTCTTTATCTTCATAGGTCAGCCAGAAGTGCGTGAGGGAAACGGTTTCCTGGTAGGGAATCTCCAGTGCTTCGAAAACTGACGCGAGAACGACGAATCTCGTCTTGCAGTCTCCCGTACCTTGCGCCAGGGCTTCGTTCACCGTTGGAAAGTACCAGGGCACCTTGTAGGTTAGCCAGTCGTACTGGTAGGGAAACTCGCTCAGTACGAATCGCTCAATGTCCCGTGGATCGCTGTCCAGCTGTGTAGCAGCCATGTCCCGAACGGCGTCAGCGTCTACGGGTGGGTTGAAGATCCTGGTTATGCTCACAGCCAGCCGATAGGGATTGGGGTAAAGCACAAGGAGCGTCCAGAGGAACAAGAACGCGACCTGGTGCCAGGGCTTAATCCGAGTCATGTCCGGGTAGGAGCCTCCTTCCGATATCAGAATGTGCGTCTGCTGTTCGGGCCTGCTGTCTGGGACGTAGCTTAAGCGTGACAGGTGTCGTTGCTCGGCCCCAGCGCCTCCATGCTGCTCTGTCCGGGCAGGAGGATGAGGCCGAGCGCCCGTATGTTCAAATGTCCCTGGTCAGGGCCTCGAAGATGGTTCTGGCTTCCGCCAGTACCGGTGGGTCTTCCTTGCCTGCCGTGGCAAGGCCCCTTTCCAGGAGGCTGTCATCGTAATCGACGAGGGCGAGGATCTCGCCGGGTAGGTTTTCGCGCAGGAAGGTTCGCTCGCGATCGCTGCGGATCTTGTTGCCAATGAAGCCCACCTTCGAGACACCCGCTTCTCGGACCAGTCCGTCGATGACCTCTGCGGTTTCAATGCTGATCCTGCTCGGCTCACATACCACCAACATCCAGTCAACTCCCGCAGCCGTTCCCCGGGTCAGGTGTTCGATCCCGGCGCCCATATCCATGATCACCACTTCATCCCGGGAGAAGACCAGGGAGTTGATGATCGAGCGAAGAAAGCTGTTCTCGGGGCAGTAACAGGCGGAGCTGGCGGCCTTGATGGAGCCCATACGCAGGAAGTTGATACCGCCCTTTTGTATAGCGTAGTTTTCGAGAATGTCGTCGACCTGGGGGTTCAGGGTAAAAATCCCACCCTTTTCGCCCACCCGTTCGGCAATGATCTCCTCCAGATCTATGAGGGGCCTGACCTTCTCGGTTATGCCGAGCATCGACGCCAGGTTGGCATCGGGGTCCGCATCAATGGCATATACGCGGTAACCCTCGCTGGCAAAGACCTGGGCCAGGCCAGCCGACAGGGTTGTCTTACCGGTTCCGCCCTTACCTGATATGGCCAGTTTCATAATCTCACTTCCGTTTCCCATAAAGTGTCCATTGGTGTTCCCGCATCGCTGCAGCCGATCCTTCTCTGATCATATCCTCTTGAGCACGGATTAGAAAATCCCCCGGGGGGATTGCGTCCTATGTCCTCAATTCGTAACAGGAGGCGGTGCTAGGGCGAATTGACTGCTGAGTTGCCGCTGTGGTTCTGATGTATGATTGTATGCATACACATATGAATTGCGTGGATATCCTTCTACCTGTACAAACACCGACTTGTTTGTGGTAGAAGGTTTTGTGAAGGACTTGACAAGGGAATGCACCGATGCAATACGATAGCAGTGTACACATCCAAACCAGTGTCGTGCAATGTACGTTGTCGTGGGAAGATCAGCGCTCGGTACGCATAACCCAACAGCAGCAGGTTCATCGTCGTGTCGTCAATGGATGCAAGTTAGGAGGCCCGCCAAGATGCCTAAGTCACAGAATGAAAAGACCGTAGAGGATAAATCCTACGATGCTGCCTCAAGGCAGATGATCGAGGTTGCCGGTCAGGCAGAGATCGATCTGGCGTGGGACCGATATGATGCTCAGTCCCCGGCATGCCCAATAGGCTCGAAAGGCCTATGCTGCCGCTTTTGCGCCATGGGTCCCTGTCGAATCATGCCCGGTACCAAGAGGGACCGAGGTGTGTGCGGTGCCACGGCTGAGACCGTGGTGGCAAGGAATTTCGTCCGCATGATCGCTGGAGGCGCTGCAGCTCACTCGGATCATGGGCGCGCTGTTGCCCACACCTTCATCAAGGCAGCCCGGGGAGAGGCTCCGGGTTACGAGATCAGGGACGAGGACAAACTCAGGCAGGTCGCCCCGCTGTTCGACGTCGAAACCGAGGGCAGGGACAAGAACGACATCGCCGAGGAGCTGGGCAAGGCCGCGCTGGCCGAGTTCGGCCGACAGGAGGGCGAGCTGACCCTCATCAAGCGTGCTCCTGAGAAGAGGCAGAGGATCTGGCGTGATCTGGGCGTGGTGCCGAGGGGAATCGACCGCGAGGTCGTAGAGATCATGCACCGCACGACCATGGGTGTCGACCAGGACTACCGCAACCTCCTTCTGCAGGGAACGCGCACGGCCCTTGCTGATGGATGGGGAGGCTCGATGATCGCCACCGAGCTGCAGGACATCATGTTCGGTACACCCGGAAACCCGTGGCAGACGAAGGCCCGCGAACCGATGAAGGCCGAGGTCAACCTGGGAGTTCTCAAGGACGATCAGGTCAACATCATCGTCCACGGACATGAGCCCCTTCTCTCAGAGATGGTCGTCATAGCCTCAAGAGATCCGGAGCTCCTGGACCTGGCGGAGAATGTCGGGGCCAAGGGCATCAACATCTCCGGTATCTGCTGCACTGCCAACGAGATCCTGGTCAGGCACGGCGTTCCCGTGGCCGGCAACTTCCTCCAGCAGGAGCTGTCGATTGCGACCGGGGCCGTCGAGATGATGATGGTCGACGTACAGTGCATCATGCAGTCCCTTACTCGCACCGTGGCCGACTTCCACACCGAGCTGGTGACAACTACCAGTAAGGCCAAGATCGAGGGGGCAATCCACTTCGAGTTTGACGAGGACGATGCTTTGACGTCCGCCAAGGAGATCGTGAAACGCGCCATTCTCAACTACCCCAACCGCCAGGGCGTCACGATCCCCGAAGATAAGAGCGAGGCCATCACAGGTTTCTCAGGTGATTACATCAAATATATGCTGGGTGGCAGTTTCAGGTCCTCCTACTGGCCGCTGAACAGCAACATCATTGACGGGCGGATCCGGGGTGTGGCCGGCGTCGTCGGTTGCAACAACCCCGCTGTCCCTCATGACGCTATTCATATACCGCTGGTCGAGGAACTCATCGCAAACGATGTACTGGTTGTGCAGACCGGGTGCGCCGCAATTGCTTCCGCCAAGGCAGGCCTCATGCAGCCAGAGACGGCGGTACTGAAGGCGGGCAAGGGCCTCGCAGAGGTGTGCGAGACCGTGGGAATTCCCCCTGTGCTGCATGCGGGTTCATGCGTTGACAACAGCAGGGTCCTCATTGCCCTAAGTGACATAGTGGGGGTCGGCAAGGAGAACAGCCGGCTCAGCCTTGGAGATGACATCAGTGATCTGCCCGTTGCCGGGGCAGCTCCGGAATGGATGAGTGAGAAGGCCATCGCCATAGGCCAGTACTTCGTGGCCTCAGGTGTCTACACCGTGTTCGGGGTCAGCTTCCCGACCCTCGGCAGTGACAAACTGACCGAGCTCCTGTTTGAGGAGTACAAGGATATCGTCGGCGGCAACTGGGCTTTCGAGCCGGACCCGAGCAAGATGGCGGCACTGATGATCGACCACATCGATGAGAAGCGCCGGGCACTCGGCATTGAAAAGGCGCGAGAGAGAACGCTGTTTGACATGGATATGCGAAGGAAACTGGAAGCTGAGGGATGAGCATGAACTCTCAGCCCCGACATCCAGGTAGGGGGGTTGGACAATGTCGAAACTGATCGCGTCTGCA
>SKXF01000436.1 GCA_007128555.1 Clostridia bacterium
AGGCCCGTCTGGCCCGGGATCCAGGACGGCTGAATCCGGAAGGAGTCCCTGCCAGGGGTGCCATGCGTGGGCTGGCTACGGTGATGCTTCATCGGAAAGGGGTAACGCTCGTGATCGATCTGGGAATCTTGGGATGCGGAGCCATTGGGGGTGCGGTTGCACAGTACGCCGTGGACCGGATGGAGAGTGTTCGGCTCCAGGCGGTGGTGGACCGCTCCGAATCGGACCACGTCCGGTCACTTTGCCGGCGGGTGGAGGGGCTTCGTTACTACGATGATGCAGGGGCGCTGGCTGGTGTGCCGCTGGACGTGATCCTGGAGGCGACCGATCCCTCCGTGGTGAGGAAACATGCGGCCTCCCTCGTGGCCTCGGGCAAGGACCTGATCGTGATGAGCGTCGGGGGCTTGGTTGACCGGGAGGTGTTCAGGCGGGTTCGCGAGGCGGCGGCTGCATCAAATCAGAAAGTCATCGTGCCCTGCGGTGCGATTGCCGGGATCAGTGCCATCCAGGCCGCGGGTACGGCAGGCGAGATCCGGGACGTGCTGCTGCGCACGACCAAGGCCCCCCGCGGATTGCAGGGGGCGCCCTACGTGTCGGACAGGGGCCTTGATCTCGAGGGCTTTTCTGAACGAGAGTTGGTCTTCTCAGGCAACGTGTTGCAGGCGGTGATGGGCTTTCCCCAGAACCTGAACGTAAGTGCGGCGGTGGCCCTTGCGGGAGTTGGCCCGGAGAAGACCCGGGTCGAGATCTACGCGGATCCCGGGTCGAAGTTTACGACTCATGAGTTGCATGTCCGTGGGGACTTCGGCACCATGTGTATCTCGCTGGAGAACCATCCCAGTCCCGACAACCCCAGGAGTTCCCGGCTGGCAGCCCTGTCGGCTATCTCGGCACTCCAGAAGTACACCGAGCCGGTGTTGATGGGCTACTGAGACGGTCGCCTTGCGTTGGGAAATGGGACAGCCTCCAGTAAGAGGTACGCGCGAGATGATCGCATCCGCTCTTCACAATCCAATCCTGAGGAGGTCAGGCAGAGGGGATTCCGCCGGCTAAACGCTGCCTGACTCCTTTGCCCGCATGGTCATAGTCTCCCGGCCGTCCTGGCAGGCAACGACGCTTACCGCCGGGTGAGCGTGGACAGCAACTGCAGGGGTCGCACCTGCACCCTTCGCTACCTGTGCGGCGGTTTCTGCAGGGCGTGGAGTGAAACTCACATGTTGATGTCGTAGCCAACCGGAGTGTTCGCGGCACGATCGCGGCTGAGATGTGGGCAGTGTTGTGTGCAAGGTGAAACATCATGCGACTGACGGGCCTCCCGTATCAACCCCCGGGGAGGCCCCCGTCGGAAAGAGAGAAAAGACAACACGCCCTGAAAAACTAGCAGCAGTGTTTCCATGAGGTTGCCATGAGAGTTGAAGAGACGAAAGGGGCCGGATCTCCGTGCCCTTTAGTTTTTGCTATCTGAACAGTCGGGAGTTACTTTCTCACAACACTCAGAGGTTGCTGCTTCTTCGCAGCATACGGGAGGTGTTTCCTCGCAACACTCAGAGGTTACCGTTTCTTCGCAGCATACGGGAGGTGTTTCCTCGCAACACTCAGAGGTTGCTGCTTCTTCGCAGCATACGGGAGGTGTTTCCTCGCAGCACTCAGAGGTTGTTGCTTCTTCGCAGCATACGGGAGGTGTTTCCTCGCAGCACTCAGAGGTTGCTGCTTCTTCGCAGCATACAGGAGGTGTTTCCTCGCAACACTCAGAGGTTATCGCTTCTTCACAGCATACGGGAGGTGTTTCCTCACAATAGCAACAGGTCTCCTCAGGTTGACAGGTAGTTTCTTCTGGGCTGTTAGGGTTCATTTCCCCACTTACCTTTCTCTTTGTTCTTCATCAATTATAGCATTAAACAGTACCATTTGCTACTAGCTAGCGCTGATCCATAATTGATAAAGATTATCTCTAGTTTGGGCCACTTCACTAGTGTTCTCGTCGTCTAGGACCTCATATTGAGATAATGGGGGCCTCAGGTATGGTGTTTAGGTGCCGCATGCATTGTTCAGTACGTTGTACGCCCGCAGGCCCGAGATGAACGAGAAAAGGCGGCATCGAAGGGCTGCCTGAGGGGTCTTGCAACATGGGAATCACCCGATAGACTTTCCAATTAACAGGACCTCGCGCAGGAGTGATGGGTTTTTGGGGGTGAAGGGGGAGATTGAGACGGTCCCGGGGTACGGGTAATCGGGGCGATTTGAACTGGTTCACTCATCTTAGCCTGAGCAGTTTTCGGGCGACTTGGCTAGCCAGCCTGCGCCCATATTCCACGCCGGGGATTGGGTCCTGCCACTCCCAGATAGAGGGGACCTTTCGGGTGAAGAGTGACCGGATCACCTGGCTTGAGCGAAGTTGCCCCTTGCGGAGATAGTCCCGGATGGCGAAGGTGTCTTCCACGGCGGACCAGAAGTGCAGGCCTGTGTCCCGGGTTATTGCCCTGGCGGGAAGGGGATCTCCAATCAGGTCACAGTACATTATATAGGGGAAATTCAGTCCGATGTGATCCAGCAAGGGGTTCAGGTTGCTGAGACGGACGTTTATCTCAATCAGATAGAACTTTTTTCTTCTGGCGTCATATTTCAGTTCAATTTCCGCAAAACCCCGGTAGCCTATCTGTTGAAGGAAAGAACTGCCGATATCATGGAGCTCTGGGACGTATTTTTGCTGGGTGAACACCGAGGCGCCATATTTCACAGGGTATTGGCGTTTCTTCTGGCAAGTGGTCCAGTGAGTGATCTCGCCGCTCCGGTCGACATAGGCATCATAGGTATACATCTGATCATCGAAGCCGGGAATGATTCTCTGGATTACGACGTCGATCCCATGTTCCTGGGCCTTGGATATGGCCTGTTCCAGTTCTTCCCTGTTGTGGACCACAAAGACCTTGACTCGAAAGACGCTGACAAAGTCGGGACTGGTGGTGGGTTTCAGAAGGCAGGGATAGCCTATCTCTGCTGCCACCCGATCAAGGTCTGCTGGCGATAGTGTTTCGGGAGTGTCTACTCCACACTCCCGCGCCAGGTCATGAAGGCTGTCTTTGTACATGATATCGGTGTAGAAGCCCTGGGAGGGGTTGGGAAGCAGGCAGTGCTCTTTGAGTGTATCGTATTGCTGGTCCAGGATTTCTGCATAGTCGTCGTGGGTGGGAATAAGCACTGGCTTGTCATGCTGCTCCTCAGCATACTCTACCAGGAACTGGACGAAACCATGTGGCTTGTCTTTGTAGTAAGGCGCAATGAGTTCTGCCTCACAGTGACGAGATCGAAACGCATAGGCCTGTTCTTCAGAATAATCTACCGCGACAACGGAAACACCCCTTCGACCCAGGCAGCGAATGGCGCTGAGACCTATGTAGTGATTGGCTCCGATGACCATGCCTTTGCTCGACATCTCTCAACTCCCGTCACTTCAGTTACTATTCCCGCGGCGGGCTCAACCCCATGCTTTTCATGATCCCTTCAGCCTGGATCTCGGGTCCGGAGGCAGACGTGGATATCCATCGATCCGAGCCGACCTGGTCTGCCTGCCATGGCAAGGCCCTCCAAGATGCGGCCGCTTCACCCCTCTTCTCCCTTCAAGGCGCAACTCCAGGGACAGGTATAGGGGAAGGTGAGGTCGGTGTTTCCCATCTATTGACAATTCCCTGCCGAGTATGTCATATTCTGGTAGGAGGTGGTAGATGTTGTGGGTTTCACGACGTTATCTGATCATGAGTGTGGCAATTGGGGCGGTGATTGCCGCCGTCTCCTACCTATATCTCTCCGCAGCTGTGGTGGAACAGCCGATCGTGGTGGCGGCACAGGACATCCCCGCTTTCACAAGGATTGATGCCAGCATGCTGACGGTTCAGAGGCTTCCAGCTGCTGCGGTCCATCCCCAGAGCCTTCCGGACCCTGACCTCATCAGGGGGCAGTATGCGACCCGGAGCATCCTCCGTGAGGAGCCGGTTCTATCGGGAATCCTGGTGAACCCGGGGAGCCAGGCGGCGGGGATGCCCTGGCAGCTGGCGCCCGGTCAGAGAGCCATGGCCGTTCCCTGCCCGCCAGTCCGGGGAGCGGGTGGGGCCATCGCTCCCGGCCACCTCGTTGACCTGGTGTATTTTCGCGAGAGCTCTATTCATGGGCCGGCGGCGGGACGACTCCTGTTGACGGGGGTGCAGGTTCTGGATGTGCGGACCAGTTCTGGTTCTCCGTGGCGTCCCGGGTCGGGGGATTCCCCCTCTACAGCCGTGTTGGCCGTGGCACCGAACCAGGCCGAGATCCTCGCCTACGCCATGTCCACAGGCGACTTGTTCCTGACCGTAAGCCCCTATGATCCGGCTCCGCTGCACCCAGCCGGTGAAGGAATCACCGGATACAACCTTTTTGGTGAAGAGGGGGGTGAGCTGGGTCGTGAGTGATGTTCCCTCGAAGGCTGGTTCTCGCTGCACCGTGGTATCCACGGACTTCGTTCTGATGGGGAAACTGCAGGAGGGCGGATCCATGGAGGTCGGACGTGTCATGTCGGGGCTCCGGCCCGGGCTCGCTCCCGAGGGGGAGGAGGAGGTGCTGGTCATTGATCTCGCCTGCGAGGAGGATGCCTCGGTCGAGGACTTCCTGTCGGCGGGTTCGGATTTCCCCGTTACGGTCCTGTTGGTGCCCGATGCAGAGTCAGCTGGGCGATGGCAGAATCGCGGTGCGGTGGTGATCTCTGCCGCGGAATGGATCGGTGGTGAGGGACCGTCACCTGCTGAGGCCGGAGAGGGACAGCCGAGACGACCCCGGAGTCCAGATCGTCGGACGCCCCCGCGGCAGACCGTGGTCCTGTTCAGCCCCAAGGGAGGCGTGGGGAGGACCACCCTCGCGGTGAACCTGGCTGTTCGGGCGAGGGCTGGCCTTGGACTGGAGACCGTGATCGTGGACCTGGACATCGGGGGTGGAGATGTGGCCCTCCACCTTGACCTGACGGAGGAACCGACGGTTGTGGACCTGGCCGCTTACGGCGAGGACGTCACGGCAGATCTACTGCGCGAATTCGCCGCAACCTACAGGCCCTCGGGGCTATCGGTGCTTCCCGCCCCGGGGCGACCGGAACTGGTGGAACTGGCTCCGTGGGAGCGTCTCGCCCCGGTGGTGCGATCCTGCCAGAGGATCTATGACCTCGTGGTGGTCGACACCCCGGGCGATCCGGCCTCCGAGATGAGCTACCGCGTGCTGGAGGAGGCCACCTACGTCCTGGCACCTGTCACCCTGGATGTGTCGGCGGCCAGGCGGTTGAAGACGGCTCTGAACATGATGTCCGAGCTCTCGGCAGACCTTCCCGACAAGGTGAGGCTGGTTGTGAACCGCCAGGCCGAGGGGTCCCCCATTACCTGCAGGGACGTGGAAGAGTTCATCGGCCTGGAGGCCGTGGTACGTTTTCCCGATTGCTCCCGGGCAGCGGTCGAGGCCGTGGGCTCCGGAAAGCCCCTGGTGCTTGGAGGCGGTGATGACAGCATGCAACAGGCAGTTGATGATATCCTGGAGAATATTTTCTCGCTGAGGGTTCCCGAGGATCGAGTATCGTTCCTGACGCGGATGCTGGGGTATGTGAGGGCATGGCCGGGGAGGAGAGGGTGAGGGTGGACGGATTGCTGGGTAGGCTGGGCAGAGAGTCTTCGGGGGTTGCCGAGACTGGCCCCCTGGGATCATGGGACGCAGATGAGAACTCACAGGACCAGGTTGCGCAGATCGTGACAGAGCTTCAACAGAAGGTGCTGAATGCCCACCGGGCCCTTCTGCAGGCAGCCCGACGGGACCAGGGTGCGAGGGACAAGCTGTATCGGCTGGTGGGGGCGATGTTGGCGGAGGGGCGTTACTCCGTTGCAGGCGTGGAGCGAGAGGAACTGGCACGGCGCGTGGGCGGAGATCTCCTGGGATACGGTCCGGTGACGGAGATGCTCAGCGACGATTCGGTGACAGAGATCATGGTGAACGGTCCGGAGGAGATCTGGGTAGAACGCGACGGTGAGCTGGTGCGCACGGTCCATCGATTCAGGGATGCTCATCATCTTCGGGATGTCCTGGAGCGGATCTTTGCACCCACCGGTCGGCGGATCGACCTGGCCCATCCGTGGGCTGACGGACGATTGCCCGATGGTTCCCGGGCCCACGCCATCCTGCCGCCGCTGGCTGTCAGCGGACCGTACCTGACCATACGAAAGTTCAACCACCGCATTTTCAAACTCAGCCAGCTGGAGGCGCTGAACACCCTGTCGCCGGAGATGGCCGGGTTCCTGCGAAGGGCGGTGGAGGAGCGGAGGAACATCCTGGTGGCGGGTGCATCGGGAACGGGCAAGACCACGTTGCTCAACGCCCTGTCCCGGGAGATTCCAGCCAGGGAGCGCGTGGTCAGCATTGAGGATGCCGCCGAGCTCCGGTTGCAGCATCCTCACTGGCTCCACCTGGAGGCTCGGCTGGCCAATCCCGATGGCACCGGAGCGGTTCCCATGAGGGAGTTGGTTCGCAACGCGCTGCGCATGCGACCGGACCGTATCATCATCGGTGAAGTGCGGGGTCGGGAGGCCTTTGACCTGCTGTCGGCGCTGACGACGGGTCACACCGGGGCGCTGGCCACTGTTCACGCCTCGAGCCCAGAGCATGCCCTGACCCGGATGGTGCACCTGGTCCAGATGGCCGAAACGGGCATCCCCCATGACGTGGTCCGGGAACAGGTCTGCGATGTGGTGGACCTGGCCGTGCAGATGGCCAGAGTTCCCGGCGGGGGACGAAGGATCACCGCTGTGGCCCAGGTGTCCGTTGGGGCAACACCGGTGCGTCATCTGTTCCGCCATGGATCCGGGGGATTTGTGAGGTGCGACGAGACGTGAACGTGCTGATCAGGATCCTGATGTGCCTGGCCCTTGGATGGACCGTCCCCGCTGCCGCTGGCCTGGTGCCGCGGGCCCGGACGGGATGGAGACCCTTTCGAATCGCCCGGGAGGGCGGCTCCGTCCTGCAGCGCCGCGCGGCGGGTTTCCTTGCCGAGTTGGGTCGCGGACGGCGCGCCGCTCGATTTGGTCGCGAACTGGCTGCAGATCTGCCGGTGCTCGTTCGAAGCGCCCGTTCCGGCAGTGTCCCCCTCGAGGTCGTGAGGGTGGGAGCGCGGGAGGCTGAGGGCGTCCTGGTCCGGCGGGTCTTCGGCTCGGTCTTTGACCGGTTCGGTGTGGGGATGGGGCTGGAGGAGTCCCTCTGGGTGGCCCACGAGGCCTTTCCGCATCCACTGTTTCACCGCTTCATCTCCGCGGTGCAGCTGGGCCGGCAATCGGGAAGTGATCTCGCATACAGCCTTTCAGCCCTCGCCGAGGTCGTACGATCCCGGGAACTGCTGCTCAGCCAGGTGCGCGAGGAGAGTGCCGAGGCCAGGTATTCGGCCATCCTGGTGGCGGCCCTACCGGCCTTCATTGCGGCCTATACCCTGGTGATGCGACCCGAGATGCTCAGTCCTCTTCTTGAGACGTCCGTCGGTCGGGTTGCCCTGGTCTATGCAGCTCTTTCCTGGACGGTCGGCCTGATCTACATGCGATGGGTTCTGACATCGATCAGGGGAGGGTGGGACTGACATGCAAACGCCCATTCTTTCAGTAGTGGCAGGTGTCCTTGGGGGACTGGTGTTCCTCGCATGCATTGGGTTCCTGCCCCGCAAAAGAGCCCTTGAATCTGCACTGGACGCTGCACGGACGTCGGTACGAATGCCCCGCTGGTGGGATGAGCGGGGAGCGAGGCTGCGAAGAAGGCAGTTGGATAGGGCGGTCACGGCCT
The DNA here is from genome assembly GCA_007128555.1 of Clostridia bacterium. The sequence goes on from SKXF01000436.1 coordinate 7,822, forward strand.
GGGTGGACCTGTTGTACGTGGCTTCAGCATCGGGGATGAGCCTGAGGATGGCGGTTGAACAGACAGCAGCCCTGGCCGAGGAGCCCCTCAGTGACTTGCTGGAAGACGTGGAAGCGCGGTCCGCGGCTGGGGGGAACTTTCTCGATCTCCTCGAGGATGGCCTGGAGGAGAGGGGTGGGGGAGCTGCTGCACAGGTGGCCCATTTGCTCAGTGATAGCTCCAGGCGGGGGCTCCCCCTTGGACCGGCCCTGACGGGACTGCGGGCTGACCTCTTGACCCGGGAGCGCCACCGGGTCCTGGCCCAGGTCAAGACGCTGGGCCTGAAGATCACGCTGGGGACCGTGCTGTTCCTGTTCCCGCCGGCCTTCGTGGTGGTCCTTCTTCCCAGTGTCCTGACCTTTCTGTCCTGGTGAGCCTCTGGATCTGACCGCGAGAGGGGGAGTGCTATGACCGGGGAACTTGGAGAACACATATGCGGTGTCTATCTTCACGTCAGGAACCTTGTCCAGGGTGAGCGGGGAGCGGCTACGGCGGAGTATGCCCTGATCCTGGCCCTGGTGGTCGTGGTGTTGATCGGGGTGCTGTCAAACCTGGGTGGTGCCCTGACCGATAGATTGCAGGACATCATCACAGATATTGAAGCCGGGGGATAGAGAATGGGGGGTGGTCCAGTGGGCCACCCCCACATGGACGGGAGGTACAGGGATGGGAGTGCGGATCCTGGTGCGAGATGAGCGGGGCGCCGTCCTGGCGGAGTTCGCCCTGGTCTTCAGTATACTGTTCTTCTTGATGATGATGTGTTTCGAGGTCGGTTTGATGGTGGAGGCCCAGCTGATCCTCTCGAGTGCGGCCAGGGAGGGAGGGCGGCAGGCGGCGGTGGACGGGGGATTCTCTTCCCAGGTGCGGGATCGCATCGAAAACATTATGGTCCTCGGCGGGCTGGAGGAGGGTGACGCGGTGATTTCCGTGCAGCCCGGGCAGGCCGCCTACGGACGTCCCATCAACGTGCGCGTGGTGTATCCGTACCGGGTGCGCTCCGGGGTATTACGGACGTTCCTGCCGTCCATTGTTGACCTGGAGGCCGGGGTGGTGACCCGCAGTGAGCGCTTGCCTCCGGATCCGTGAAAGGAGAGGGGCCGCGGCACTCCTCACCTTGCTCTGGCTCCCCATCCTGCTTGCCGGTGCGGCCGTGATCCTGGATGGCGGGCAGTTGCTGCTCGCCCGTCACAGGTTGCAGGCGGCGGTGGACCTTGCTGCCCTGGCCGCGGTCCAATGCCTGGATTGGGATCGATTGGCCGAAGGAGAGGTGACCATCATTGTGGATGAGGCCGAGGAGATGGCCCGGCAGTACCTGTCGGACAATCTCATCGCCATGACCGGTCGGGGGTTCGAGGAGTTCCGTGTCTGGGTGATTAACGCAAGCCCGGAGGACCCCAGGATGCACCCGGTGACGGGTGAGGGCGTGTACCATCCAACGGTGGTCCTTCGCTGCCAGTTGCGGGGGCCCTCAAGCTGGTTTGGTGCCTGGAAGGAGGCCCCTGTGCTGGAGGCGGAGGCCGATGCTTCCCTTCGGCCGCGGGGTGAGGATTGAAAGAGATCGGCTAAGCGTGGGAGCAGTGGTGTGCCAGTGCCCGAATCGCTGACCGGCCTTCCACTGCTCTTCGCCGTACAGCCATCAACCATATCATTCCCAATCGCTCCACATCTCCGGTTGGTAGCCCACCGTGGCCTGCCTTGCATTGCGCACGATGGGAGTCCTATACAGTTTCGGATTCTGACGAACGATCTCCTCTCTCATGCCCATGCCTCGGATCCGGTGAAGGTTCAACGCCTGGTAGTCCCGGGCTTCCGTGTTGATCATTGCATTAAGACCCACGGAGGCTTTCACACTTTCAAACTCTCCCTTGCTCAGTCCATATTTCGGTAGGTCGACATACTGGTACTTGATTCGCCTCTCCTTGAAGAATCTCTCGGCTTTCTTGGTGTCGAAGCATTTCCTGGATCCGAAAATTTGAATGTTCATGTGATTACCTTCCTCCAAGCATCTTCAA
>SKXF01000354.1 GCA_007128555.1 Clostridia bacterium
ACCTGGCAGGCGAAGGAATCCGCACAGCACGTTCAAAGCCCATGGAGAACCTCTACATCGTGCACTCGCCCGGTCATCCTGAGTTAGAGGGGCTGAGCGTTCTCGAGGCCCACGGGGAACTGGGGCGGTTCGACCACTATTTTGACACCCTCCGCTGGCTCTACCTGGAGGACGACGGCCTGACCCAGGCCGCGGGAGGCACCATGTCCGAAGACGACCTCGTCACCACCCTGCGAGACCGGCACTCGGCGATCTCCACCGACGGCTGGACGTTCAGCCGGCAACAGGACCGGAGGCGTCCGGGGGCCATCAGCCTGCACCCGAGGAACTACGGCACGTACGCCCAGGTCCTGGGCCGATACACCCGGGAGAAGAAAATCATCCCGTTGGAGGAAGCCGTGAGGAAGATGACCTCGTTGCCAGCAGCGCTCCTGGGCCTCAACGATCGCGGGATGCTCAAACCCGGACTGTTCGCCGACATCACGATCTTTGATCCGGAAACCGTCGGCAACCGGGCCGATCACTCCGAGCCGGATGTCTATCCCGAGGGAATCCGGCACGTGCTGGTCAACGGACAGCTCGCCATCGAAGAGGGCGAGTGGAGCGGCAGCCTCGCCGGCCGGGCCCTGAGATCGGGCCGATAGGGAGCGTGAGAGCGTACGGGAGGTGGATGCCCGGGAACACCCCGAGAACACTGGGGCGCGTTCCTGGGCCCCCGGATCAGAGGATCATCATCCAGAGGTATCCAAGGGCCGATGCCGCACCAATCAACAGCAGGGCATCCGTCTTCCAGCGGATCAGCGCGGCCACCGCACCGAGTCCCAAAACGAGCGAGAAGGCGTCGATAAAGGCTTCCCTGGCGAGGGTCAGGGTGACCGTCAGCATCACGGCCACCACGGCAGGGGTCACCCCCTTCAGTACGGCACGGACGACGGCAGACTCCCGCAGCATCGGCATCCAGCGTCCTGCGAACATGACAAAGAAGAAGGACGGCAGGAAGATACCCGCCGTTGCGATCACTGCCCCGGGGACACCGGCGATGATGTATCCAGCGGCGGTGGACGTCGTCAGCACGGGGCCCGGTGTCATCTGTCCAATGGCCACCGCATCGAGGAGCTCCTGGACGGTCAACCAGCCGAAACGATCCACCAGGTCGGCCTTGATGAAGGCGATGAGAAGATACCCGCTTCCATACAGGGTGCTCCCAAACTTCAGAAACAGAAGGCCTACCTGCCAGGGGCCCGCGGGGGAACCCCCAACTGCGGCTTCACCGGCAGCGGGAACGCCGAAGATCCACGGAAAGGCCACCAGGCTCCGCATCATTCGGTCCTTCCAGGGATGCCCGAAGACCAGCAGGCCAGCCACCGCACCGAGACCCATCACCAGCAGTTCGCTTGCACCCAGCAGGTTCAGGACCAGGGCCCCGGCAAAGATCAGACCGGTTCGTACGCCGGTGACCGTATCGGGAGCGAGTCTCCACAGAGCGTGGGCGATCATCGCCACCACGGCCGGCTTGATCCCATAAAAGACGGCCTCCGTTGCCGGAAGTGCCCCGTAGGCCTGGTAGAACCAGCTGATCATCAACGTGATGGCGAAGGCGGGAAGGATGAAGGCGAGGCCAGCCACCCATGTTCCCAGGTCCCCGCGCTGAACGTATCCCACGTGCATGATCATCTGGGTGGAGTTTGGCCCCGGGACAAGGTTGGTCACGGCCAGCAAATCAAGAAAGTGCCTCCTGCTCACCCAACGCTGCCGATGCACCGTCTCCTGCTCCATCAGGGCAATGTGGGCTACGGGCCCACCGAAGGCCACGAGCCCCAATCGCAGAAAGGCCTTCAGCAACTCCAGGAGGGTCGCCCTCCCGGAAGGCGTCGGTCCATCATCTTTCGGTTCTGGCTGGTCTCGACGATCCATGAGCAACTCCCCTCACCAGGTCGAGGTCCCCGGTTCCTGCCCTCAATGATAATCCAGGATGAATCGAAGGGGAATCCCCCCGGCTCCTGGTCCTACGTGACGCGTAAAGACCGGGGCTCTCCCTGTTATCCAGGGGCCACCCCGGCCTGTTCCCTTTGCACACATCCTCAATGGGCGATTCAGCCACCGAACATGCGGGCCACCGTACCCGCGAGGTGCCAGATCATGGTCTTGATCCGACCGACGATGCCGACGCCCTCGAACCTGATGTCCTCTCCGATTGCACGCAACACCGCGTAGCCGGAGTTCTCCTGCCGAAGCCGCGGCACGGTTCCGTGGCTGACCCGGATTCTCAGCGTCAGGTTGTCCGGGGCCGACTGAAGATACCCGGTGATCACCGCCTGCTCGTCGGTTACCACCCCGATGACCTCCTCGGGTCCGACAGCCGACTCGAAATGCATCGCCACGCGCTGATCCTGAAGTATGAACCGGAGGGGCCCAGGCACCACGGAGATGCTTGAATTGTATGTAGTTACGTACTGCTGCAGCTGATCGTAGTAAGAATCCGAAGCATGGACGCCCCCAGGAGACGCCAGAACTGCGAAG
>SKXF01000223.1 GCA_007128555.1 Clostridia bacterium
AAGGGAGTAGAACCAGTTGCGGAATTGACCCGGGAAACTCTCCGTTATGAAGTCTGGTGGAAACCACTTCTCCCAGTAGCTTCTGTCGCTGAGGTAATGGAGGGTGGAGTAGGCAACGATCCCTGCATCGAGCCATGGGTTACCCACGTCCGGCGTTCTGCTCATGGTTCCACTGCATTCGGGACAGTCCATGCCGACGCCATCGACCCAGGGCCGGTGGGGCGTGTGCTCTTCGAAGGCCTCCCAGCCCTCCGTGGCTCTCTGCTTCAGCTCTTCGGGGCCGCCGATGACATCGAAGTGCCCACAATCGGAACAGACCCATATTGGCAGGGCGAGGCCCCAGTAGCGTTTCTTTGAGATCATCCAGTCGCTCATATTTCGCAGCCAGTCGAGTTCCCTCTCTTTGCCGAAGGATGGAATCCACCGGATCTTTCGAGCGACATCCATGATGTCCTCCCGCCAGGGGTCCATGGCAATGAACCACTCGTCAACCAGGCGAAAGACCAGCTCTTCGCTGCATCTCCAGCAGACAGGGTATCGGTGCGTGATGTCTTCCTGGGTGAAGAGGATACCTCGTTCCTCCAGATCAGCGATGATGGGCTTTGCAGAGTCGCCTGCGCCGACTCCAGTTAGGAAACCATAACCGTCGGAGAAGACCCCGAACTCGTCTATAGGAGCACGGACCGGCAGGTCGTGTTCCTGGCCCAGTTGGAAGTCCTCCTGGCCGCATCCAGGGGCGATATGAACGCAACCCGACCCCTCGGTGGAATCGACGTCATCCCAGGGGATGATTACGGGTGTCACTCCTTGCTGCGCCGGTAGATGACGGTAGGGGCCGTGATAGTGTTTCCCGACCAGTTCTGCCCCAGGCAGGGTTCGCACCACCTGGGCGTCCTTGCCGAAGATCCGGGTCGCAGACTCCTCAGCGAGGATATAGGTTTTGCCGTCGGCTTCAACCTCGGCGTAGGTTTGCTCGGGGTTGACGGCAATCGCCACATTGGCGGGCAGGGTCCATGGCGTTGTGGTCCAGATCAGGATATGTGGGTTTCCTGGCATGTCAACCATGGGAAGCCTGACGTAAAGGCTGGTGTGGGTGAGCTCCTTGTAACCCTCCGTAACGATTTCATGTTCACTCAGGCCCGTCCCGCACCGGGTGCACCACGGCATTACATCGTGGCCCCGGTAGACCAGGCCTCGCTCGTGCATCGTCTTGAGGAAGTGCCAGATGGTATAGTTGTTCTCGTCGTCCATCGTGAAATAGGAGTTCTCCCAGTCCATCCAGTACCCGAGGCGCTTGGATTGCTCCGTCTGTATCTTGGAGTAACGGAGAACCCGCTCCCTGCATTGCTCCACGAAGGCAGCTACGCCGTATTCCTCGATATCCTGTTTCGAGTTCAGGCCCAGCTCCTTCTCGACCTCAACCTCGACCCAGAGCCCCTGGCAGTCAAAACCGTTCTGGTATCGCTGCTCGTAACCTTTCATGGTTCGGTATCTTTGAAAGACATCTTTGTACGTGCGGCCCCAGGCATGATGGACACCCATGGGGTTGTTGGCCGTTATGGGGCCGTCCAAAAAGGAGTAGCGCTTGCCTGCGCCATCGTTATGCTTCAGGTAGTCGAACCGGACACCGTCCTCTTCCCACCACTTGAGGAGTTTCTCCTCCATAAGGGGAAAGTCTACTTTGCTGGGTACGGCCTCAAACATGTGCTGTCTCCTTCCATCGCTGTTGAACTGTGCTCTTAAACGAGAAAACCGTCCCTCAGGGACGGCTACGACCGCGGTACCACCCGGATTGGCCCGCCACAGGCCTGGATGGCGGACCCTCTCACATCTGGCAGGCGCCGACCGTATCGTGGCGGCGCGATGCCTCGGTGCTGTAACGGGCACGGCCCGGCGAGGCCTAGTTGCGTTTAGCTTTCGGCCTGCGGCTCGGGAAGGATCTTCGGTGCTTCTGCCCGCCCGGTTTGCACCATTTCCAGGCTCTCTGTGGGACCGATCGCGCACCTACTCGTTTCCCTCATCGCCGACATATTTTCTGCAACACGATGTTGCAAGGTTAATTGCTTGCGATAAATAATAGCACAGTTGTTTCATTGCGCCAAGGGCACAGCTTGATTGTCTGCTCGGTAGCGGGCAAAATTGGAAGTGCCCAGACGTGAGGCAAATTGATCAGGGGGGGCGTTTCCATGACAGGTTGTCCGGACATGACCGAGCGCGGTGACCAGAAGAAGATTGAACTCCGCAACCGGATCCGCCGGGTTGAGGGACAGGTTCGTGGAATAGAGAAGATGATATTCGAGGATCGGTATTGTGTCGATGTGCTGCGGCAGCTGGCGGCAGTGCGTTCTGCATTGCATTCGTTGGCCATGATTATCCTGAGTGATCACGTTCAGGGTTGTGTGACGGATGCGATAAGGGGAGAGGGCAAGATGGACGCGGAGGAGGCCCAGAGAGAGCTGATCGAGGTCCTGAAGACCTACATCAAGTGACCGGTCCAGAGGACCGGCGGAGG
>SKXF01000190.1 GCA_007128555.1 Clostridia bacterium
CAGACTATATTCTAATATGTAAATATAGCAACGTAAGAAGAGGAGGTGCATTCCACCATCGATCTCTACCAGGCGCGTTCTGATGTGATGAAGGCCATAGCCCATCCGATCCGAATGAGGATTATCGACATACTTTCCACCGAAGGTGAGCAATGCGTATCTGACCTGACGGAGGCCCTGGGAGTCAGCCAGCCCGCGGTATCCAAGCATCTGTCAATCATGAGAGGGGTAGGACTTCTCGGCTTCGTCAAAGAGGGCCTGCAGGTGACCTATCACATCCGCACCCCCTGCATTTCCGAGTTGTTTCGTTGCCTGGATACTGTACTGCTGGAGGAACTGGAGAATCGGCGCACCCAGCTGTGCAGAGAAACGGAGGAGAATTCGTGAAACCGACCCATCGAAAGCTCCTTATATTCGTCGCCATTTTCGCAGCTGCCTTTTACATTCCCTTTGGCCACGAAGCGGTTCAGCGAGCCATCATAGAAGCCTTTCACATGCTCCAGGAATACGCCCGAGAACACGTAATATTCTGCCTGATTCCTGCCTTCTTCATAGCCGGTGCCATCGCAAACTTCATCTCGCAGCAGGCAGTGATCAAGTACTTCGGAGCCCAGGCACCCCGGTGGCTGGCCTACTCCCTTGCCTCAGTATCTGGCACCGTTCTCGCTGTATGCTCCTGTACGGTGCTGCCCCTTTTTGCAGGCATCTACCGCAGGGGGGCAGGGATCGGCCCCGCAACCGCATTTCTTTACTCCGGCCCGGCCATCAACATCCTCGCCATTGTGCTGACGGCCCGTGTACTGGGCTGGCAGCTCGGCCTGGCCCGCGCCGTCGGCGCCGTGATCTTTGCCCTGGTGATCGGGCTCCTCATGACCGTGCTCTGCCCGGATGACGAACGCCAGGCATCAATCCAGGCCCAGGCACAGGCCATGGACATGGAAGGAGAACCCCGCACCCCGGCGCAAAATCTCGCCTACTTCGGAACCATGGTGTTGATCCTCATCTTCGCCACCTGGAGTCGTCCTGAACAGGTCGGGGGCTTCTGGCACGCTATCTTCGAGGTGAAATGGTTCGTGGTCGTGGGGCTCCTGGTTCTTCTGTTCGCCATGCTTCATCGCTGGTTTGAAAAAGACGAGATCACGTCCTGGATCAACTCGACGTGGGAGTTCACAGAACTCATCCTACCCCTTCTCTTTGCCGGTGTCCTCGTCGCCGGGTTTCTCATGGGACGACCCGAGGCAGAGGCAGGCCTGATTCCCGCTCACTGGGTCGGCACACTGGTGGGAGGAAATTCACTCATGGCCAACCTGACAGCATCCTTCGTGGGAGCGTTCATGTACTTCGCCACCCTCACAGAAATCCCCATCATGCAGGGGTTGCTCGGGCTTGGCATGGGCCAGGGGCCCGCCCTGGCGCTGCTTCTGGCCGGACCCGCCCTGAGTCTCCCTAACATGCTCGTCATTCGCAGCGTACTGGGAACCAGAAAGACCGCAATATTCGTCTGCCTGGTGGTCATCATGGCGACCATGGCCGGGATGATCTACGGCAACCTGATTGCCTGAGAGGAGGAGAGCATGAAAATCGAGATCCTGGGGCCGGGTTGCCCCAAGTGTGCGAAGACCACGGAGATCATCGAGACGATCATCCGCGAGGCAGGTGTGGACGCGGATGTCCAACACATCACGGACATCAACGCCATCGTCGACCGCGGCGTGATGATGACACCCGCCGTGATCATAGACGGAAAGATCAAGGTTGAGGGGAAAATCCCCTCGGAACAACAGATCCTCTCCTGGGTTCACTGAGACCACGATGCAACCGGAGAAAGGAGCGTCCCCATGAGCCTGCACGACCGACCCCGGGAAGAGATACCCTGGTACCCAAAGGTCCTGGAAGACGACTGCACAGGTTGCGGTGTCTGTCATGACTTCTGCCCTCACGGAACCTACGAATGGGACGATGAGGCGGACCGTCCCGTGGTGGCCAACCCATATAACTGCATCGTGGGCTGCAGCAACTGTCGCACCCAGTGCCCGGCCGAGGCCATCGAGTTCCCCCCATTGTCCATGCTCAGGGATTACCGCTGACCCTCCAGATCACGGCTGGGAACGTACCGGCCCGGGGGCTCCTGTGAGGCCCCGGGCCGGCGCATCTTTGAACTCACAAACATACCAACCTGGTGAACTCCCGTCCGCCTCGATGGTGAACGTTCAGAACGGGCACGGGGCAGGCTGCGTTCAAACCCACCTACTCGTCCTGTACCTCTTCCTTCTCCTCATCCTCACCCTCATCCTCACCCTTGCCTCGCATGCGCTCCAGGTACTTGTCCAACTTCTCCCTGACACCCTTGGGAATCTCCCGCTTAAACGGGAAGATCCTCGCTCGATCCAGGTCGTCGAGGAACCTGAGCGCGAAATCCCCCAGCTCTTCCAGGCGATCTGGGCTCAGGTACTCAACCCGGTCATACCTGTTGTGAATGGGCGCTCCCATGCGAATGAGGTTCAGAGACGGTATGCCCTTCTCGGCGAAGGGAATGGAATCGCTCGAGTACACGTCCTGCTTGATGGACATGGCCACTCCCATACTGCGCGACATCACCTCTACGTAGTGCTTCAGGGCATCAGGCCCGGTCACGATGGTCCTGTTCTTGCCCAGGATGGCTCCTGCCACATCCACGTTGAGGACGAACTTGCACTCGCCCAGATCGTCTTCGTGCTCCTGTACGTAGGCAAAGCTGCCCCGAAGGCCAATCTCCTCAGCTCCGCACCAGATGAAGCGGAGGGTCCGCCGGGGGGGATTCGTCGCAAAATGGCGGGCCAGTTCCATGATGATCACCGAACCGGCTGCGTTATCGTTGGCTCCTGAGCTATAAGGTACGCTGTCGTAATGCGCCGTGATGACCACCACTTCTTCCGGCTTCTCGCACCCCCTGATCTCACAGATCACGTTCTGTGAGGCCACCTCGCGCTCATCCTGCAACACCGTGAGTCGGACCTTGCTGGTCTCCTCTCGCACCAGTTCCGCAGCCTCATCGGCGAAGATGATGGCTCCCGGGATCTTGCCGTGCTTGAAATACTCGGGACGAGCCGCCCACCGGGGTATGTCCTCCCGACGGTATATGAGTCCTCCCCAGGCAACAAAGCCCGCCACTTCCGCCTCGGCCATGCGTTGGTACTGTTTCAGGGTGACCCCCCGGTTTACCAGGACGACTTTTCCCTTCGCCTCCGACAGGGACACTTCGTCAGCATCCTCGGCATACAGGAAATCCGCCTCAATACCACCAGGAGACGTGGAGCCGGTCAACCCATACACCTCAACCGGGTACTGCTTCTGATAAGGCTCGATGACCTCCAGCGTCGCCCTCGTGGGTTCATAGGTCCAGATGTCAAACTCGGGCATCTGCGGTTCCAGGCCCATGTCTCTGAGCGTCTCGGCCAAAATGCCTGCGGCCCTTTTCTCCTCGTCGGTGCCGCCCAACCTCTCGAAGGCGAGCTCCTCCAACAGACTGAACGCCCGTCTGCCCTTGGTCTTGAGCATGTTTCCCCTCCTTGATCTCTCTCATAGACAGCTACATGATCGCAGAACCAAACCCTACCGTGTGGGAGGGACACCACCTGGTGCATCCACCTTCACATGGCGACCGCATCTCCAGGTGATTGGGTAAACCCCCGGCGGCACGTTTTCATATCTCTGCCGACCCAGGTCGGCAGGACTGTATTCGGGAGCATCCACCACGATGATCGCCTCCCCCACTTCCTCGTAGACGGCGCGGAAGTGCGTCTTCGACTTGGTCACGATGATCCGGAAGTCGTCCACGTTCGCACCGTACTGCTCGATCGGATCGGTATCGATGAGGGATGCCCTTTGGCTGGTAATCTGCAGCCACACGCCCCCGGCCTGCACGATGGCAGTAAGGCCGTGGGTCACAGGGCGACCGCGACCCATCGGACCGGTGGCGATGTACTGCTTTTCACCGACCCATTCCACCGTACCCACCAGGTTCACCGGTCCACCGGCGCGGTCCGAACTGCTGCTCCCCACCGCTAACCGAACCTGGCTCCCCACTCCCGCCTCCTCGCACACCTTCACAGCCTCCGGATCATACAGCAGCGGATGGGCAGCATCCTGTGCCCCCTGCTTGAACAGCTCACGAAGCACAAAGGTGGTATCCTGCATCCGGTCCGCATGGTCGAGGATGATGATCGGCCTCTGGGCAGTCTTTGCCTTCTCAATGGCCAGGGCTACCCCCTCCTCTACGCTGTACAGACCTCCGCGACCCTGCGTGAGGGCGACGCGATGGGACCAGGCCATATCGGACAGGTCCTCGACAATCCAGGCCGCCAGATCCGGGTCACCGTCCGTGACGGCCACGGCGGACACGCCCAGTTGCGGAACGTCGGACCAGGCAAAGCCAAAGAAGAACGATACATCAATGACCCCAGGTTTCGAGTTCCATTCGAACACCCGGGCCCGTATGTCGCTCGCCGGGGGCTGGGTGGTTGCACTGTAGAGGCTCGGCACCGCCAGACCTGGCTTTTTCATAGCTGTCACGGGCCTGGTTCTGTCGGCCAGAACATCGAGGAGGGCCCGGGCAGCCCGCTGGCCTGTTTCTCCCACGTCAATGTGGGGGCTGCACCGGTACCCGAAAATGGCGGTAGCCTCTTCGAGAATCTCCGGGGCCAGGTTAGCGTGCAGGTCCAGGGTCACCATGACGGGAATCTCGTAACCAATGACCTCCCGGACATCGCGGATCAGGTCCAGCTCCGGATCCGGCCTGCTCTCCGTGACCATGGCTCCATGCAAACAAAGGAGAACGCCGTCCAGTTCCCCGACCCGTCTTTCGAGTTCCTCACAGATCTCACCCGCGTAGCAGTCATATACCCGGTCGGTCACCGTCGGCCCCATACCCCCCGAGGCGTACACCAGAGGAAGAACCGCGACACCTACCTCCTGGCACTCAGCGATCATGCGGCCCAGAGCGCTGTTGGGCCTGGATCGTTCTCCTGTGATGATCGTGTCATCTCGGCTGACACGGAAGCCATTGAGATCGGTCTTGCCAGGCAGCGATGTCTGCGTCTCGTGACTCATTCCAGCGATGGCAATCTGCATCACCTGGACTCCTCTCGATGGTTCGGATAACAGGATCGGTATACCCTGAACCCCGGCCTTCCATCCACCTGCCGCAGGAGCTCAACAGTCCGGGATCACCTGCCTCCTCGCCCATGGCCGGGCGGCACACAGCACCCGTTTCAGGTTCACCAAACCATGCATCGACCCAGCCGCGACGAGCCCCTGGAGAAACGAAGCCGCTGGGCACGACCTGACGTCTCAGCCAGGCTTTTCCACCTTCTTGAAGTCATCCTTGTGGGCCCCACAATCGGGGCACACCCAGTCTGCCGGGTGGTCATCGAACGGCAAGGGCACTTCCATCCCCGAGCCGACATCCGGTTCGGACTCATCGTAGGCAAAACTGCAAAAGGGACATGTCCATACGGGCATCCTTCGGTTCCCCCTTCCATGTTGTGGTCTGTAGCTAGTTCGCCCTACAAAGCGGGAAACCTGCTACAAAGGCCTGTCTGACTGCGCTGAGCCTGCAGCGTGCAGGTCCCGGCGGCAGAAAGGCTGGCGACAGGGGCGTCGTTCCCGAATCTCAATCGATCGTCTGGCCAACATGGGCGTTGGAGAAAACCCTCCACGAAGATGCTTTGCGGTCAGCAGCCACAGGGTTGATCGTTATGAGCCCGACCTGAATCCCACGGACCTGGAGTGAGCCCAGCACAATCCGCACCGCGCTGATTTCTGCTTGTCCTTGCAACCTCGATACAGAGCAGGGGCCGAAAGAGGCTTGCAGGTGGTAGCGCAATGGATCTGGCTGAAGTCGCCCCTTGATTCGACCTACCTGCATGGCTATCATGAGAGGCGTAAGGGTGAGTAAATGGGAGTTGGTGCCAACTTCATGTGGGCTCTACCTGGAGAATAGCTCCTGACCCGGAGCATGCCCGGTGCCGACAAGAGGAGTATGAGACCCGATCCAGGCGATTGAGGGGGGTAGTCATGCAGGTCAAACAGGCGAAACCAGAAGACCTCGCGGAATATGTGGAAATGGACCTGGAAACGGAGTACGACTATGTAGCAGACGTCTTCACTGACGTTGCCGCAAAGGGACATCTGTACAGCGCCACACTGGGAGGACGCATGGTGGGTGTGGCGATGCTCAGGAAGGTCGATCCGGATCACGCCTACCTGGGCCTGGCGCGCGTAGACCGACGCTACCGGAACCAGGGCGTGGTGTCCCGACTCAGCGAGGAGTTGATAGACAGGGCCAGGCAACAGGGCCTGGCCTGGGTGGGTCTTTGCACCAATGCCGAGAACGCCCCGGCTCGGCGCGTGGCCGAAAAACTGGGTCTGCAGATCATCGGACGCCATCTCAGCTGCAATTTCCACGGTCCTTACAGCAACAACGAGCACCCTCTGTCCCCGGTGAGGCACAAGATGAGCGAACAGGAGAAGACCCAACGGCTTGCGGAAGCCTACGAGCAGACCGGTGTACTTCCTCGAAGTCCGTACGCCATGATCCCGTGGCCGCGCACTGCGATGCAGCTCGATTATGTGAAGACCCTCGTCCCCGTTGAGCTGTCCTGTGCGGGCGATCGCATCAAGGCCTTCATCAATACCCTTGCGGAACCTCAACTGCATCTACTGCTGCTGAAGCCCGCCATCCAGGTGTCAAAGAGAACGCTCAGTGCCCTGGCGCAGCTGACCCACTTTGAGGCCACGCACCTGGAGTTTCCGGTGCAGCACGAAGAGGACTGGCGCGAGCTGCCCTCCCTACCTGCACACTGGTATGTGAACCGATATGTCGTATACGGAATCCACCTGTGCGGTACGGGCTCACAGCAGGATGACACCTGACCCCACTGCTGCGTTTCGTGGCACCCCGCCTCGCCTGACGCTCCCTTCGACCTTTCGTGGCCGCAAAGATCTACTGTGCGCCATGTGGCCGAGCTGAATCCCCAAAGGTATTGAACCCTCAATGGAGAAATATAGTATTAGACGCCTGAAAATGCTTCAACAGACGGAAGAGGGACTGTTTTCGAAACGAACGACCACTTCGTCGCAGACGAAGCATCGATCCCGTGAGCTGTTGAAATCATGACTCTTGATCTCATGTGAGGAGGTGTGACCATGCAGTACACCGGACTACTCACACTGGGCGTCTCGATCGTTCTGCTTGTGATTGCGACCCGGATTGCCCGCGATAGCATGCAAAGAGAGTATCCTGGTTTCCGCGGGACACGAGGGAGCCTTTCCAGGGGAGGCAGCAGGGCCGTTCCAAGGGCTCAACAACGCCTCAGCAAGAAAGACATGACATTTATTGCTATCATTTTGGTCACGGTTTTGTTCTTGCTCATCCTGTCAAGACATATCTGGTACATGCCCCTCAACGTTCCATCTCATGCCAGGGAAGCCGCCTACCATGAAAAACCTGAGGGTCTCGTTGTGACCGATGAGAGGCAGGGCGTCAGCCCCCTGCATTACCGGGTACAGCTCTACGGACGCCGAAACGCAGTTGACCACGTCTTCACATACACGGCCAGCCGGTTCACGGAAGGCTCAAATGCCGTCCTCACCGTGTCGGATGGGAGAGAAGCTGATTCACGTTTCATCTGGATCATCGTTGTGTTCGTCCTGGGTATCCTTGCCCACACCGCATACCCCTATGTGCTCGGAAAACCCTGTCCGAACTGTGGGAGCAAGCCCTTCCGCCTCATTGATGAGTCTGTGCTATCTCAGAGCCAGGTTGACCGTGATGGAAACACCCGGCCCATGGTATGTGAGGGCCACTATGCGTGCGAGCCCTGCGGTTATAACCAGATCCTTGTTTACGAGGGATCCAAACTGAACCCTGGCGAAAGAGCCCAGACCACCGTCCCCCTGGAACACGATGACAGGGCGTTCCTCTACCGGGACGACATAGGACCCGGTCTGGGCCCCGAGCGTTTCGATGAGCAGGAGTGGCAGCGGTATTATCGTCAACTGCAGGAGGAACGAGAGCGGGAGTGGATGAGTGATTCCTGATTGGGCCACGTCCGCCATTGATCGCTGCCCACGATCTATCCCGGACCGACTGCCGTGCAAGCTCATTTGCACGGCAACAAGCATACGATGTACCCTGTCTAGTATGGGTTGGAGGCTCAATGCAATCAACCAACACCCACTACGCGACCCATTGCTGCCTGTGCGCAGATGCTACGTGTGGGCAACAGCATCCCCACGAGAAGGGTTTGTTATGTCCGTTGTAGGCATAAGTGCGGGGCGCAAAAACAAGGTGACCGAATCTGTAGTGAAGGCCGTGCTGGACCGTGTAAAGGGCCGTACCGTGTTCATCTCCTGGTCAGGCAAGATGATACGTCCGTGCGAGGCGTGCAACGGTTGCGTGGCGACAAACCGTTGCGTGTTGGACGATGATTTCCTCTGGGCAGCGGATCAAATCCGTGAAAGCGACGGCCTCGTCTTCGGCGCGCCAAACCACTTCAAACACATGAACTCAAAGGGCTCAGCGTTCTGGGAACGGTGTGTTTCTCCGGGCGTCACAATGCCGTCTTTCCCTTCCAGGGTAAACCAGCCGCAATCGTGCCATCGATTTCAGGGTTCCATGGCCCGCAGACTGATCGACAGACGTTCTGTGCGGTTCGACGAACCTTTCACGGGTCCAATGGAGCACGCCTTGTCCCCAGGCCAGGGAGCCAGGAGTGCTCCAAAAGGTCACCACGCCATCCGTTAACTGGATCGGTTGCCGTCCCGAAACCGAGGTCCGTCCCCAGGAATCGGGAAAGACACGGTACTGGCATCCTCGAATCCCGGGGCGTCAACGGACATGTTACGGCGTCTCAACCCTGAACACCATCATCTTCCAGTGAATCAGGCGCTCGTCCCGTCGTTCCACCAGGTACACATCACCATCCTGGCCGCCCACCGCAATGGCCCGGGGATGAGCGTATGCACCGTGATGTTCCATGGACCAATTGTAGCGCATGCTCAGGAGTTCACCGGCGCTGCTGAACACCTGGATCCGGTTGTTGCCGGTGTCGGTCACGTAAATACGGTTCTCGCCGTCAACCGCCACCCCCAGAGGACCGTCAAAGGCACCGTCTCCGTCGCCCGAGGTGCCCCACTTGTGCAGGAACTCACCGCTACTGCTGAACACCTGGATCCGGTCATTACCCGCATCGACCACGTAGACGCGGCTGTCGCCATCAACCGCCACGCCCAGGGGGCCGTCAAAGGCACCGTCTCCGTCACCCGGGGTGCCCCACTTGTGCAGGAACTCACCTCTGCTGGTAAACACCTGCACCCGGTTGTTGCCAACCTCGGTCACATAGACGCGACCTTCACGATCGACGGCTATGCCGCGTGGGACATCAAAGGCACCATCGCCGGAGCCGGCGGTACCCCACTTGTGCAGAAACTCGCCGCTGCTCGTGAAGACCTGGACCCGGTTGTTGCCAACCTCGGTCACGTAGATCCGCCCCTCACGGTCTATGGCGATTGCTGAGAGATCGTGGAACTCACCGTCCCCGCTGCCGTGACCCGGTGGCCTTGGCTCCAGGCCCCACCAGGCCTCGTCCTGACTTCCTGCATAGGCCAAGATCCCATGATCCCCGTACATGGTACCGTACGCCAGGTACACATCCCCCTGGGGACTAACCGCGATACCCGCCGGGAATCTCACGACATCACCCATCGCCCGCTCTTCGACTAGGGCGAGCTCCAGGGGCCACGGACCTGTTGTGGGAGCAGGTGCCGCGGGTGG
>SKXF01000136.1 GCA_007128555.1 Clostridia bacterium
CGGCCCTGGAAACGTGGAACAACTCTGTGAAGTCCGTTGAGATCATCGATTCGGAGTGGGATGGCAGGGCCGTCCTGACGGCCCATACCAGCCCCCTGTTTCGCTGGGACTTCTTCGAGGACGACTACATGGACCTCTACCGGAGGGCAGTAGGGGCGGGCGCGACAATCGCCGTTCATCCTCACGAGGACCGTGACGACGGTGGAATGCTCTATGATGACCCGGATCACATGTGCCAGGTGGTCACGGGGGCCCACAAGAGGCTTACCGATGCCGGGATTAAACCTGCCGCCTTCCGGAGCAGTTTCTTTGCTTTCGCTGACCATCTTCCGGGGCTTCTGTCTGATCTTAATATGCGCGTGAGTCTATCCTCAGCCCCTGCCCTGAGGGCGTCTGAGCAGGGGGCCGTGTGGAGCCCACAATGGGGACCCGATTTCACCACGGCCCGGATGATATGCAAAGAGAACTATCTGCATGCTTCGTGCGATCATGATACATGGGACGTGTATGAAGTGCCCCTGGGATGGAGTGGCCAGGGCACGGAGTTGAAGATGGATTACCTGTTTAACGAGGGATCATCTTTGGACAGCCTGTGTAATGTCTGGGAGAGGGTGCGAAGACGGGGTGCGGACACCGACCGTGTTCAGACGGTGTGTTTCTTGTGCCATGGTTTTGGACTGGGTGACGATCGATGGCGGGAACAGGCTCTTCGATTCATCGAATTTGTTCGTGGGTGCGACGACGAACTGGTCAATGTTGAGAATCTCGCCGCAGAAATCGAAGGGGGATCCAGATGATAGCACCGACCCTGATTGACTATGTGCGCTACAGAGACTATGAAGAACTCGTGGCGGCTCTCCGGACGCTGCAGTCAGAGTTTCCTGATCTGATTGAACTGGAGGTCATCGGAGAGAGCTACGAGGGTAGAGACATCTATGGGGTCACCCTTACAGATACGTCGGCGGGACCGGCAGACGAAAAACCTGCCCTGTACGTGGATTGCAACATCCATGCGGGTGAGGTCACTACTGCGGCCTTTGCCCTGTATCTTATGGGCTACCTGGCAGAGAACCACGATGAGAGCCCGCTGGTTCAGAAGCTGCTTGCCGATCACACGCTATACCTGATACCCAGAATTGCCGTCGACGGAGCCGATGTGTACATCAAGACAGCGTACAATATCCGCAGCTCCAAAAATGAACTCAAGGACTATGACAGCGAGACCGGAATCGACCTGCAGGATCTCAACGGCGACGGCGCAGTGACCCTCATGAGAGTACCCCATCCCCACGGCGAGTGGAAAGCCTCTGAAAAGGATCCCCGGGTGATGGTTCACAGGGCACCTGGGGAGCTCATCGGTGATTTCTACAAAATCTATCCCGAGGGCCGGCTGAGACGTCCTGATGAACTGGATCCCGTGACCGTTCGGACCTGGGGCGATGGATACCCCCGCTGGCCGCTGGATCTCAATCGTCATTTCCCCAAGGGCTGGTCGCCTACGCAGGAGGGTGCATCGGACATCCCGATCAGCGAGCCGGAGACGAAGGCCCAGGTGGGCTTCATCCTGGACCATCCGAACATCGCGTCCATGGTCGTGTTCCACACGGCGGCAGGTATGATCCTCGGCCCGGTCCCCAAGGCACCGGCTGAGGGTTTCCCCGAAGCGGATCTGCACGTGTTTGCCCGATTGACGGAGCGCGCAGAGCAGCACACGGGTTATCCTGCGCTTCAGGCGCATGACTTCATGAGTGACATTAGCGGGAACTTCCTCGACTGGTCCTATCACCATCTCGGATATGTCTGTTTCCTGATCGAAATGTGGAACATCGCTGACGCAGCTGGAGTGGAGATTCCCCCGGACTTGTTTGGCAAGTTCTACGTCAACATACCCGAGGACGCCGAGATCCAGATGCTTCAGTGGCTGGACCGGGAGTTTGACGGAGAGGGCTTCTCTGACTGGGCTCACTTTGATCATCCTGAGCTCGGGCCGGTTGAGATCGGTGGATGGCAGCTCAAGTTCACCCGGCAGAACCCGCCTCTGCCTTACCTTGAAGAGGAGTTGAAAAGGAATCTTCCCTTTGTCCTGGAGATGATGGGTGCCCTTCCCAGGGTGAGCTTCGGGAAGACACGGATCACGCCCCTCGGAGATGATGCCGTGCGAGTGCAGGTACAGGTGCAGAATGCGGGCTATCTCCCGACCCACGTGACCCAGCAGGCCCTGGACGCGGGGAAAGCGGAGCCCGTGCGGGTCACCTTCGACACGACCCTTGGTGAAGTCATTGGACATTGCGAACGGGATATGGGACACCTGGATGGTCGGTCAACCCATGGTGATCAGCAGGGTCGAATTGGCTATAACATCTACGGGAATCCCGTTGCTGAATTTGAAAGGGTTGCCGAGTGGACCGTGCGCCTTCAAGACGGGAAGTTTGAAGGGGAGATCTGTGCGGGGACCCCGCGGGCTGGGCGGACGCAGATGAGCATTTGCTGGCCCGAGTGAGTTAGGGTAGTGAATGCGCACCGTCACCTGGCCCGAGATGCATGATCAGGTGGCGACGCAGCCGGTGACGGTGCGTGGCCTCATTATGAGACCATCCTGGGGACGGAGGCATCCGCTTGACAAATCCGGTTGAGCCATCTCATGAACAGATTGAATCGACTGCCGGGAGGCTCAGGGCGGTTCTCCCGGTGACGCCACTCGTGTCGGCCTTTTCCCTGGACCGACCCGGAGGTGGAAGCCATCTGCTCAAATTGGAGTCGATGCAGCCTACCGGATCTTTCAAGGTCCGTGGAGCGTTCAGCAAACTGCTGGACATGCAGCGAGGGGCCGGCACCGTGGTCACCGCATCCAGCGGGAATCACGGTGCAGCCGTGGCCTTCGCCGGTGACATGCTGGGCCTGGATGTTGTGGTCGTGGTGCCGGAGAACACACCCAGAGCCAAGGGGGACAACGTGGCTCGATGGGACGCAAAGCTGATTCATCGCGGGACGTCCTACGATGAATCCGAAGATTATGCACGTTCGCTGGCAGAGGAGGACGGTATGTGCTACATCAGCGCCTTCTGCGACCGGGAGATCATCGCCGGGCAGGGCACGGTGGTCCTCGAACTCCTCGGGCAGACCGACTCCATTGACACCCTGATTGTCCCGGTAGGTGGTGGTGGTCTCATCAGTGGCATGGCCATAGCCATCAAGGAAGCCTCGCCCAGCACCCGGTTGGTAGGGGTGCAGCCAGCAGCCTCGTGCCCCATGTACCGTTCCTTCAAGGCTGGGCACATGGTAGAGGTTGAACATCTACCAACCCTTTCTGAGGGGACTGCGGGAGGCGTACCCCCTGAGACGCTGGATATCGTCATGCGCTTTGTCGATGACATGGTCACTGTCACCGAGAACCAGATCCAGGATGCGATGAGGCACCTGTTGTTCGAGGAACGGCTCGTGGCCGAGGGCGCCGGGGCCTTATCAACGGCCGCGCTCCTCGCTGGCGAGGTTCCCCGGGCAGAGGCGGGTGAGACCGTTGTAGCTGTTGTGTCCGGTAGGAACGTGGATTCACAGGTTCTGGCCCGGCTGGGTGCTGAGTTCAGCTAACAGGTTATCTCGGTTGCATTCAGAGGCCAGGGGTTTGATGCCATAAGATCCAGGGGCTTCGGGCGGGTGATGGGATCGGGTTCAAAGCATCAACTCCACGCGTCCCCCTACAACGGGCACGTGGTTGCGAAATGCCCTGGGGTTTGCTGCACTGTGCCTTGATGACATGCGCAACGGTAATTACGGAGAGTAGGCGATGGACCTGGCTGACATACACGATGTAATGGAACGAGGAACACTGCTGCTGAATGAAGCAAGCATTGAGGAGTGTCTTTCACTGGGCGAAACAATCGAGGTGGTGTTCGGATCCTTCTTGAGTTTACATGATGGTAGTGTTGTACTTCCGCCCGTCGTGCATCTGAACTTCGAACAGCGCCAGGGCGAACTCGACATCAAGAGCGCTTACATGCTCTCCACAGAGATCCTCAGCGTGAAGGTGTCAAGTGGATGGTTCCGGAACGAGGAAGATTTTGGATTGCCGTCGGGTTTTGGCACCATACTACTCATTGACGCCACATGCGGTGTCACCCTTGCGGTGATGGATGGTGGGCACATCACTCGTGTAAGGACGGGTGCGGCAGGGGCCGTGGCGGCGAGACAGCTGGCCCGGGATGATTCAGAGACGGCTTTCATCCTGGGTGCAGGGGCGCAGGGAAGGATTCAACTCCGGGGCCTGGCCGAGGTTCTGCCCAATCTGCAAAGAGCCCTGGTCTTTGACAGCGATTCAAACAGGTCAGAGAGGTTCAAGGAAGAGATGACTTCGCAAATCGGCTTGCCGATCGAGGTTGCCACGGGAATCGAAGATGCTGCTCTCCGTGCGGACGTGATCGTCACGGCGACACCATCACGAGAGCCTCTGATCATGCGGGAATGGGTGCTTCCCGGGACACACATTAACGCGATGGGTGCGGACGGACCGGGCAAGCAAGAACTGGATTCGCGCATTCTGCGAGATGCGGACCGGGTGCTCGTGGACGCCTGGCAGCAGGCGAGGGAGCTCGGTGAATGCCAGCATGCTGTCTCGGATGGCTACATCGCAGTCGATGATGAGACCAGGCCTGTCCAGATTGGAGCGATCCTGGCGGGTGACGCTGTGGGTCGCAGATCTGAGGAAGACATAACGATTTTCGACAGCACGGGCCTCGCCGTTCAGGACCTGGCCACGGCACACCTCGCTTATCGCCAGGCCTTGAAGAAGGACCTTGGCGAGAGGTTCCATATGGTGAGCCAGTAGCGCGCTGGATCGCGGTTTATGCTCTGGGGACCTGGATGTTAGCGAGAGTGGGGTGGTCGCCAGGTACCTCCGACAGGAGACTGCGATCTCATCAAACAGATCCGGGGGATAGGAGAGATGCTTAGATGACGGTTTTAAATCACCCGGGGTTTTGCCCCGAGTCTCATCGGTTCGCTGCACTCACGGTAGATCTCGACGGCGAAAGCGTCTGGCACAGGGCAGGACAAGGGGCACCCGCACCGCTTCATCGTTCCCAGGGAAGGTTTGGTCCTTCCGAGGGAGTCTGGAACCTCGTTGCTCTTTTTGAAGAGTTTGATCTTCCCGCGACCTTCTTTGTCCCGGGCGTGGTGGCTGAGGCTTATCCGGACCTGGTCGCCGATCTGGCTGATCGCGGATATGAAATCGGAGCCCACGGTTATACCCACGTCCATCCCACCAGGTTGTCTGAGGAGGAGGAGCGCCAGCAGCTTATAGATACGGTCTCCGTGTTGCATGGGATCACCGGGCAGCAGGTGCTGGGCTACCGTGCCCCAGGCTACCAGGTCAGTCCCCACACCTTCAACATCCTTGCTTCAGAGGGTCTGATGTATGACTCCAGCCTGATGGACTCCGAGCGCCCGTACGTGGGCGAGGAGGGCGTCGTGGAAATACCCGCGTCATGGAGCCTTGACGACTGGGCACTTTATGGTGAGTCGACAGCAGAGGAGCTGGCGACCCTCATGCCTGCGTCACAGGTGGCCGCAGCCCTGCAGTATGAGTTTGAGGCACGATCGACGGCCCGTGCTCTGTTCGTTGTCGTAATCCATCCCCAGCTTAGTGGCCGAGTCAGCCGGGTTCGCGCCTGGCGCGAATTCTTACAGGAAGCTCGCAAAGACGCTGAAATGCCGTGGACCACCCTGGGTGACCTGGCCCGGAGGGTCCGCGAAGGGTGCGGATGTATGTCGTAGAAAGCGGCGCCCGCCGACGAGGCGACGGGCGCGGGCCTCACTCCTGGAAATGCTCTGCCATGGCAAAGATCGCGGGTACCCCTCCGGTGTGGAAGAACAGGACCGCCTCTGCCTCGTCGTACGCACCGGACTGCAGCAGATCGATCATCCCAGCGAGGGCTTTGCCTGTGTACACGGGATCTGTGACGATCCCCTCGGTGCGGGCCAGTAGACGGATGGCATCGTTGCCGGCCGTGGTGGGAACCCCATACACACCGCCATAGTACTGATCGTAGACGGTGATATCACCTGGTGAGAGTTGCTGATCCATGCCGAGCAGCTCAAAGGTGCCGTTTGCAATCTCACTGACAGCACTTCTCTGGGTTTCCGCATCATAGAGCACGGAGATGCCAGAGACCTTCATGGGACGATCGAAGGTGCGCGCACCCACTTCCACGCCCGCCTGGGTTCCGGCCGAGCCGCAGGTGATGAAGGCGTGTTGGAACGTGACGCCCAGGGTCTCGGCCTGGGTCACAGCCTCCCTCGTGCTCTCCACGTACCCCAGGGCGCCGACGGGTGTGGAGGCCCCAATGGGAATGATGTGGGGCCGGTAGCCCCTATGTCTCAGTTCTGTCGCGATGGTTTCCATCGCGGCCTTCGGATGATCCTGGCCGATGAAATGCAGATCAGCGCCCATGATGGTGAAGATCAGCAAATTCCCCTGGCGGACCGGGGGCTCGTCACCGGTCAGCACCAGGTGGCAATCCATGCCCAGGCGCCGGGCGATGGCCAGGGTCTGGCGGCAGTGGTTTGACTGCACGCCGGCCGTGGTGATGATCACGTCGGCCTCCCTTTGGACGGCCTCGGCCATGGCGAAGTCGAGCTTGCGAACCTTGTTGCCACCCAGTCCCACCGTGGTGGCATCGTCTCTCTTGATGAAGATACGGGGTTTTGATCTGATGGCTGTTGCGAACCTGGGGAGCTCCTCCAGGGGGGTGGGGCTGGGTACCAGGTTGAGCCTCGGAAAGGATGACAGATCCATTGGGATACCCCTCTCCAACTTGTGATTTCATCTCGCGATGGTCTGCGTACGCCTCTGGTACAGGTGTTCTAGACCGGGCGGACGATAGCTTTCCCGGCAGGCGGATCGGAGCAGGTGACATGCCGCCGAGTTCGAAGAAGGCGCGATCATCGAAGTTGCTCAATCGCCGGCGAGGCACTGCCGACAGGAAACGCCTCCCGTGATTCCCTCACCTGACGACCCGCTTCATGCCCTGGTTGCCGCCACCGCCAACCATGGGTCGGCCTCCCCACAGGGTTTCCCGCAGAGATCGCCCCACAGGGTGTCGACTTCAAACCCGTGTTCATGGAGGAGTTCAGATATGCTCTGTGGGGAGTAGCAGCGTTCCCAGATGCGGTAGACACAGACCTCTCCCCCCTCTTCAATGACCGCATACTGATCCAGGTATACGTTGGCCTCGGGGTAGTGGAAGGTTGCATCGAGCACCAGGTGCGGCTGCGGACGCCAGAAACCTTCCCCCGCGACCGCCATCCAGGATCTGTCGCCATCCACTGAAGCCCGGCAGTAGCCGGTTATCACGTCGAAAACCAGGTGACCACCGGGTTTCAGGGACCTGTGCACCGCCGCCAGGAGTCGATCGCGGTCCGGGTCCCGTAGAGCTCCCAGCTCTCCGTAGATGATTAGTGCTGCATCAAAGGTTTCGTGCTGGTCCAGGTCGCAGAAATCGCCCAGCTCATACGAGATGTCCAATCCAAGATCTCTTGCCCTGTTCCTCGCATAGCGGATGGAGTTTTCAGAGCAGTCTATGGCGGTGACTGCGGCCCCGCGCTCAGTGAATCTCTCCGCATACAGGCCGGGCCCGCAGCCCAGGTCCAATATCTTCGGTTGCGACTGCAGACCGAGGTATTCTGCGAGGTGCTCGACCGTGGCCTCGACCACTTCCAGGTTTCTGCTGGCGGCGTCGGTTCCCTGGTCCAGGTGAGCCTTCAGCATCTGACGGGATATATGGGGGTCATCCCAGAAGGGCTCGCATCCAGGCGCGAATAGCTCAGGCTTATCAAGGATCTCACTGAGTTCTGCGAGGGCCAGGTGGTCCTGTTCCTGCAGCAGCTGCATGTTCCAGTCCTCCCTCCGTCCATCCTGATCATCAGCGATTCCATGGGCCTGCCGCCGCATGGGTCCGCTTCAGGGTAAAAAGGCAGCGATTTGTATGTGTGCTGCGCAAAGATGTGCGTGTTGCACATAAGATCCCGGGCGATTATGTGCCCAGGTTGACTACTTCTTGGCGGCACCCCCGTCATCGGTGCGGTAGGATAGGGCTCCGGTGGGGCACTCGTCGATCACCCGTTTTATGTCGTCAACATCGGCACCCTGAACATTCACCCACGGCCGTCGTTCAAGGTTGAAGACTCCTGGCAGGCTGCGGGTGCAGTTGCCGTTGTGATTGCACAGGGCACTTTGCCAGATGATCGTGAGGCCCGGCCGAACGTAATGACGGACTGCCCCTTTAGGCACAGGCTGATCGGCACCTTCGGCGTCAAACTCGTCGATGGTCACGTCGCATACCGGGCAGCGCCAGCTGCCTGGAAGGTCTTCGAACGGGGTCCGGGGCTTCACCGTTGACTCGGGATCCCCTACTTCTGGGTCATAGACATAGTCACACACCTGGCATCGGAACTTCTTCATCCGCAACACTCCCTTCACTGTCAGCATGGTCCTTCTGCAGTGGTTCTACCCTGCCGGGCGATCCTCCTTCATCGATCCACAGAGTTGCTTCAATGCCTCTGCAAAGGGTCGTAGATCGCCATGACATGCCTGGTGTGATCGACAGGATGATGGTGTTGGCGGTGGAACAGCAAGATGGCTGTGGGTTGAATCATACAGGCCCATGCCCATGCGCCGTGTATGGGACAAGGGTCCGTACGAAGGGGCAATCAGAGCAGTACGTTGGATGGAGGTGAGACAGTGAGCGATGACGAAATCGATCCCATTGGCGATTTTGCCGCCATCAGGCATTACGAGATTATCTCAACCATAGTGAGCTGCCAGGGCCGAAAAGGTCCTTCTAAGGGCTTTATGGACGAGCAATATGACTGGCTACTGCAATGGAAGAATGCATGCGAAAAGAACCGGGGATCGGCCATTTGACAGCGATTACCTACGACGACTGCAAGTCCGATATCAACCAATAATATGTCCACCCGTAGGAGATGGATCTCCCTTTGTCGATCGTGAGCATGGATACGTGGTAGAAATCATAATCCTCTTCTGCTAAAATAGCATTATAACAGCTTCCTGACCGAGAAGGGCAACCCATTCGAAAGAATGGTTCGCAAAGCTATGGGTCTAAATCTCCCCCTGAGGGAGCCATGACCGCCAGGCTGCCGAAGCAGGATTTTCTGCATTTGGCTGTTCTCTCATGATTCCCTTATTGCCAGGAAGCTGAATCCCACAACTGGAGGAGATGCCATGGTCAAACCAGGCGAGCTTTACTGGCATTGTTCTTGACCCCGGAGTTTCGAACATCCCAAGGAGGGATTCGACGTGCCGAGAAGCAATGTGAGTCTGGCAATCGTGGTGGCGCTGTTCATGACGATGGTACTGGTTCTTCCGGCGGCAGCCGCCGCCGGCGACGCAGTCATGGATGTGTCCACGTATACGTTCATCTATGACTTGCCACACATGATCAACGCGAACGAAGACGTAGAGGTAGAGGTCACCTTCGAGACGGATGTGGTGGGTGAGTTCGGGTACGAGGGTGTCCGGTTTGAATTCGAAGTTGCGGAAGCTCCAACGGATGCCACCGTTGTCTTCACCAGTGACGACGGCCAAGTGGATAAGTTGCTGGCTGAAGGAGAAAGTGGTTTCTGGGGACCCTCGGAGGGCTTTGATCTCCCGGCGGACTACACAGCGACCACGGCCTGGACGTTGAACTTCAGCGAA